>JAILHW010000097.1 GCA_024695605.1 Lachnospiraceae bacterium
GTGGTTGATAGCCACATTTATTTTAGCATTTCATCAAGCCTTTCCACTGCGTCTTCATATCCCGTAAATACTATTCCTGCAAAGCCAAGCTTTTCAGCGCTGAGTACATTTTCTTCTGTATCATCTATAAACACACATTCTTCTGCTTTCAGGTCATACCTTCTTAACAATGTCTGATAGATCTCAGGATCCGGTTTTGCGATACCTTCTCTAAATGAAAAAACGCAGCCATCAAATCTTTCTATGAACGAAATGCAATCGTAACACTGCTCATATCCGGCAGGTGTAAAATTGGTAATGCAATATAGCCTATAACCGGCTCCCTTCAGCGCATCTATCCACCCTTCTGTATAGTCGTATCTGCCCATGATTCCCGAACATGAATCATAGGCTCTATGCAGTTCGTCCCGAATATCCGGATCCACACTGAGGAACGCCTCTATAGCTTCCTCATATGTGAGTTTCCCTTTTTCATATTCCGTCCAATATGGTGTCATGGCGGAGGCTTTGATGATCCTTTTTATCATTGCTGCGTCAAAACCTTTTTCCACAAGATACTCCTTAAATCTGAAGGGCGCCAGAACATTGCTTATATCAAATACTATATTCTTTATCATATGGTTACCTCACTTATTTCATTTACCTCAAAAAAATGGCGGGTGTCTTACCCGCCAATGATGGACCCGGGTCTTACGACCAGCCCTTATATTTTGCTATCCACACACATTTTAAGTGCAAAAAAACAAAATGTCAATCGTTAATCGTGCATTATATTTTGCAGTTCCGGCCGAGATACCGAATCCGGAAAAGTATAAAGCTATCGTATTCCCGAACCCATGCACTTTGTTCATCACGGTTGTTTTTTTACTCCCTGTTTTTCAAAACCTCTGCCGGCGTGATCCGGCTGAGTTTCCCGGTCAGTATCATGCTGATCAGCTGATAGCACAGCAGGATCCCCGAAAACAGGAGGACATAATGGAACCATCTGTATTCGAGATGCATGGTGCAGGCAACGTTGGATACAAATATCGGAAAAATGGAATCGATCAGGAGCTTGGCTGCCGGTATGCTGATCAGCGCACCGATGATCACTATGATCCTGTTGCCGCTTAAATACAGTTTTTTGACATCCTGCGTTTTATAACCGAATATCTTGACAAGCGATATTCCGAAACCCGCTCTGTCGATCATGACCGCGGTCATAAGATACATCACGATACAGAAGATCACCGCCGACATACTGATCAGCATCGTAAACATGGGCCGCATCAGCTCCAGAAAGATATCCGACGATCTGGCCACATCTTCTCTCGATGTGATCGAATACAGTCTGCCGGGCTCGATGGAAAGCGCATGATCGGACATGACGACATTATAATAGTCCTCTTCTTCTCCGAAAAGCTCCCGCATACTGTCTATGTCCATAAAGACGGTAAGTCCTACAGAATAAGGTACAATGTCTTCAATGGTAAATGCATAATCCATATCATCGGCATGATCTGACAGCACAAGCGTATCCCCTTTCTTTAAACCATATCGAAGTGCTATGGCATCGGAAGAGACAATCTTATTCTTTCCTTTTACGGTCCTTACATCCATATACGGGTTATCCTCATCTATTCCCATCACGGTGATATCAAGCATATAGCCGAACCGTTCCTTTTTCAGCGTCTTTACATAGGCTGCCTCTCCGCCTTTTGGCACTGTTTTTGTGGGATACTTATAACTGTACATATATTCATATCTGGTATCCTCATTCGAAAGCCTTCCAACGCTTTCGCACAGAACATAGCAATCCATTCCCATCACGAATATCAACAGCGCTATCATCATTCCGGCTATGATCGTAAACGCCGTCCTTCTCTCACGGAGCATCTGCCTGATCATGAATTTCCGCATAAAAGGCATATTGCCGAGCCTGATGTCCCTGCCCCTTTTCACCTTCTGCTCATTTCTGATCAGAGAAAGCGCGGTCCTTGAAAGGCTCTTATTGATCACGAGGAAGTTGACGATCAGGGATACAACAGGGGGCATCACGACCGCATATACGATCAGATAAGGCGGGATCACCCTTCCGAACCACGGCAGCGAATAGTATTCATAGGAGTCCGACATCTGCCAGCTGCTGCCCAGCCCGCTGAAGCCAAAGACCGCTCCCGTAAGACCTCCCAGAAACGAGATCACGGTAGGCAGCGTGATATAGTGCGCCATCAGATCCCGCTTTTTTACGCCAAGAGCATACAGAGCGCCGATCACACTGCTCTCGCTTTGTATCTGATGGATGACAAAGACAGAGAGTACATATGTGAAAAGCACGATCACGATGATCCCCGCCACCATGCCGACCATTTTGTTGATCTCGATATCTCCGGCGGCGCCGCCGATCCTGAGGTTATCTGACCGCAGCATAAACTCACAGATGTTGTCCGGCGCTTCTGAAAACAGTTCATCCATCATCTCATCAGACTGATCCTTCAGATCCCGGACTCCGTCTCTTAACTCTTCCACGCCATCCAGAAGTTCCTGCGTGCCCTCGTCCAGTTCACCGCTTCCGTCTTTTGCATTTTGCAGCCCTTCAGAAAGCGCTCTTGCGCCTTCGTTCAGTTCCCCTGCTCCGACAGGAAGACCTGCGGCTTGCAGCGCATTGTCAAGGGCGGCCGTTCCTTCCTCAATCCGCTTACTGCCATCATATAGTTCCTGCATGCCCTCATTCAGTTCTTTGGTTCCGTCTTTGAGCTGCTTGCCGCCATCATAGAGTTCATCCACCCCGTCCACCAGATCATTGATCCCGTCTGTGATCTCATCTTTCTTTCCATAGGTATCACTCAGGATTTCCTGATAATAAGGATCATCGACTTTTTTATAATCAAAATCAAAGTCCCTGATCATCTCCTTCAGTTCGTCCGTGGTCATTTTATCATTCAGCAAAAATGCATAGGTAAGTTCTTCCGTCCCCACGGGATTTTCGCTTTTGATCCTGTCATATTCCTCATCTGTCACAAAAGCCACACCAAAGGCTTTGCTGTCTACGGCAGTGTCCGAGAGTTTCCTGTAAGGTGCATCATAATCCACGCTGCTTCCGATACCGGTGACCAGATATTCTTCCTTCCCGATCTTCACATGATCTCCCACGCTGATGCCACGGACATCACAATACCTTTTTTCCAGCACCACTTCATTTGGGCCGTCGGCAAATTGCGGATCCGTTCCATAGCTTAAGATATTGTTATTGTCGCCGTATCTGTCAAGCACGACATGATCGATCTTTTCTCTGTTTTTGAAGATCCGAAGGGCCGATCCGTCCTCCATATCGATATCGTAGGAAAAATGCTCTTCCAGGGTCACTCCGCTGTTTTCGATCTGCTCGATCTGATCCCTTTCCAGCGGGTAAAAAAGCATAAACTGTCCGTCTTCCAGATGACTGTCCGCCTGGTTTTTTTCCGTTCCGACAATAATAACCTCCGCCGCATCGACCAGCGCAATGACGATATACATGCAAAGCGCGATCATCACAAAAAGGGATATATATCTGAACAGATTTGCCCTGATCTCTCTTAGCAGCCTTTTTCTCAATACTCTTTTCATCACAGATCCTCCAGCTCACACGCGGGTATTCGCTTCTCATTCATGTATTCCTTTTTTACCAGGCCGTCCTTTAAAAAGATGACCTTATGGACCATATCCTTGATCGAATTGTTATGTGTGACGATCAGCATCGTGGTTCCATAGCGGGTATTGATCTGCTCCAAAAGGATCAGGATATCCCTTGAAGTATTTGAATCAAGGGCTCCCGTCGGTTCATCGCAGAGCAGAAGCTTCGGATTCTTTATAAGGGCGCGGGCGATCGCACATCTTTGCTGCTGTCCGCCTGACAGCTGCGATGGGAATTTATTCTGATGCTCGCTAAGGCCGAGGACCTCAAGCAGTTCGTCCATATCAAGCGGATCCTTTGTCAGATACCTGCATACTTCAATATTCTCTTTCACGGTAAGATTCGGCACCAGATTGTAGAACTGAAAAATGAAACCGAGATTGTCTCTTCTGTAATCCGCAAGGGCATCCCGCTTCATACCGAACACCTCAACGCCCTCCACTTTTATGGATCCGCTGTCCATCTCATCCAGACCGCCGATACAGTTTAAAAGTGTTGACTTTCCGGATCCCGATGTCCCCTGAATGACACACATATGCCCCTTTTCCACACCGGTAGTCACGCCCTTTAATACCTGCACATAACTTCCGTCCTGCCCATAGCTTTTCTTTACATCTTTGATCTCCAGATACATGACTCAATCTCCTGTCTTTTGAATTTTACATAACGCCGTTATGTAATTGTTATTTTTTTACCGTCCCGTGAAAGGACGGCTTTTTTCTCACCTTCTGAAACAAAAACAGTGTTTTTTGATTGTTCTTTTCTATTCCCTGACCATGACCAACTCTACCCAGCCTTTCACCAGATAGGTCAGGATCGGTCTCATTTTTCTCTTCGCCTCCTGCTTATCTTCTATATGCTTTATCACATTGATGAATGCATCGATCGTCAGATGAGCCATCCAGTGCGACATATATGCGTCACTCGTATACCCCTTCATGCCGGAAATGACCATCGGACTTGACATTTCAAGCATCTCCACAAATTCATCCACGCAGTTTTCATATTTTGTATTCTCCGCTGCATTCAGGAGCAGGATAAAACTGTCACGATAACTGTAGATATACTCAATGAACATATCGCTTTCATCCGAGTGATCCAGATCGATGTTGCTGAGCGAGTCAAGTTCTGATATCTGTTCGCCATCCTCACGGAAATGCCGGGCCAAAAGCATTTTCAGTCCGTTCAGCGGACCGTCAACGATCTCTGCAAACAAATCCTCTTTGTTTTTGAAAAAGAAATACAAAGCCCCGGTTGTCACACCTGCCTTGGCGCAGATATTTCTCAAAGATGCTTTGTTGTAGCCTTTTTCAAGAAACTCTTCCTTTGCCGCTTCTATCAGCAATTCCCTTTTTTTGTATTCCACATCCTGTTTCATTAATATCCACCTAAATAAATAACGCCGTTACGTAACAGTGTTATCCTAGCAGGTTTCATTCCCTTTGTCAACCCTTCCGTTAGAACAGAATTTCGGGATCCTTTTAATCGTCTGACTTATCCATTATTAAAATCCGATCAACAATGTTTTTTCCCATATTATATGCATTCTCCAAATCTATCGGAACTGCTCCTTTACTTCAGATATTCCCTGTAGAAGATCTCTATCTTATCAAACGGGATAACCTTCTTTTCGCCACCATCATACAGATCCGTGTGAGAAGCCCCGGGGATGATCATGAGTTCCTTATTTCCGGTATACTTGCTGTCCTTTATCATCGCTGCATAGGCATCCTTTGAGAAGTAGCAGGAATGTGCTTTTTCTCCATGTATAAGTAGAACTGCGCTTCTGATCTCATTACTGTACTTAAGGATCGGCTGGTTCATGAAAGACTCGCATCCGATCACGTTCCAACCATCGTTGGAATTAAGAGATCTTGCATGATATCCTCTGTCTGTTTTGTAATAATCGTAATAATCCTTTACAAAGAACGGAGCATCATCCGGAAGCGGATCCACAACGCCGCCGGCACGCTTATACTCTCCTGCTTTCAAGTCTTCAAGGCGTTGCGCACACAGATTCTTCCTTTGTTGATATCTTGCCTCTTCATTATCATCCGCATCAAAATATCCATTAGCGTTCACTCTTGTCATGTCATACATTGTAGATGCTACCGTTGCCTTGATCCTGGTATCAAGAACTGCTGTGTTCAGTGCCATTCCTCCCCATCCACAGATGCCAAGGATACCGATACGATCAGGATCAACTCTTTCGTTTAGAGATAGGAAATCCACTGCCGACATAAAATCCTCCGTATTGATATCCGGAGATGCCATATATCTTACGTTTCCTCCGCTTTCTCCTGTAAAAGAGGGATCAAATGCGATCGTAAGAAATCCTCTCTCAGCCAGATTCTGTGCATACAGTCCGCTGCACTGCTCCTTAACTGCGCCGAAGGGTCCGCTTACGGCAATGGCAGGGAGTTTACCCTCTGCATTCTTGGGTACATACATATCAGCTGCAAGGGTAATGCCATATCTGTTTATAAAAGTTACCTTGCTATGATCCACCTTATCGCTCTTAAGAAATGTCTTATCCCATTCAGTTACCAACTTCAATTCTTCCTTTTTTATCATCTTCTCATACCTCCATATTATTGTTTCACCTGTTCTATTTCTTTTTCCGTGCTACGGATCAGAAAGTCCAGGCAATCAACCTTCCTTCCGGTCTCGTGCAATTCATCCATCAGTCTGCAACGATCCTTCTTCATCAACTGCAAGGCATCACCTGCAAGTGGCCTTGTATTCAGACCTCTGACTCCCAAACTTGAGACCAATCTCTATCTGATCTGGAAAAGATACCAGACCTTTTCTCCGATAGCCTCCAAGTTTCTTGCTCAGATGAAAGATTCATTTATGTACGGATAATCCTTGGAGAATTAACATTCTTGTTTAGCATCCGCAGTTTATTATATAACCTTTTATGACGATCTTTCCATTGCTTCCCACAGATAACTGACATCATGATTCCCATAACACCAGAATGTGTCGGGATATACGGGCCTCCAAAACGAAAAGAGCCCATATATTTATGTTTACTCCATGCCCTTCAGACTTCCGACCATATCCAGAGTCTTTATCTTCTTGGAGAACATCAGACTCACTATGATTGCGACTACCAGAACAAAGACTGCCGACAGTGCATATAGATAAACCGGCACATGTATATAATAGTCATAATTATCTCCGTTACTGTTCATCATAGCTGTAAGCGTTGGTCTTCCCAGAGGAG
>JAILHW010000098.1 GCA_024695605.1 Lachnospiraceae bacterium
GTTTCTCTGGCGGTTGCCCATTTTGATACGCCATCGTTGTTCAAAATCCAGAGGGTTCCGTCATTGGAAAGCTCCCACCCATTCTTCTCCAGGGTTTCCTCCGTATCGCTTGCCCACTTGGCATAGAGGGTTTTGATAGTAGAACCATAATTGGAACCGGAAAAGAAATGATCATATGCTGCTTTTCCATCGTCTTTTGTTACAAAACTTCCGTAAAGCGCACTTTCCTTATAGCACCATCCAAGGAAGGTATCACCCTGTTTTTTGGGAACAACCGCTGCCAGATTAAATGTGTAAACAGGATTGCTCTCTGTGCCGGTATTGGTTGCTTCAAGGATCCAACTGTCCCGATCGTTTACGGTTCCCCCATTACCTTGAAATACAATGGTAGATCCACCGGAAAACACCGGCATAAAGGTAATATCTCCGGTGCCGTTAACGGTATCGCCGTAATATACCGGTTTCGCTTTAGCGTTGTAAACAACAGTGGCTTTTGTATAATATCCGTCCACCTCACAATAATTTTCACATGTTCCGCTCCATCCCTTGAACGTACTGCCGGTCGTGGTGGGATTTGGAACTTTGATCGTATAAGGCACATCCGTCAGCCAATAATACTTCGGAAATTCCAGGCTGTCATAGGTTCCGGCATCCCAATGATAGCCGGAGAGCTGATCATTGTTTGATCCCTCATAGCTGATCCCATAATAGGGCTTATAATAAGATACATGAAGGCCAACCGTCAGATACCATTCGCCGTACTCACCCATACTTCCGGAAAAGCCCAGGGACAGGAGCACCGGATAGTCCGAGGAGTTGATATACTTTACCGGAACAGTATACTGGCTTCCGCCTGCTTTTGTGATGGACTGCGAATTGGTCACACTGACACATTTTGTCGATGTGACATCAAAGCCTGCATCCCCCGGAAGAGAGGATCTACTCTCAAAATCATAGGTGTATGCGTGCTCATCCGTAGCCTCTCCCCAATAGCCCAGGGAAAAGAAAGATCTTTTTCCGTTTTCGTTCGTAAACTGGTACACCTCAAACTCAAAGGTGTCTCCCGGCATGATCAGCTCATCCTCTGGATGATAGGCGATATTCCCATATTCATCCTTCTCTGCTTCAAATATGTGATGCCTTGTCTCGCGCTTTCCAAGCTCAGTCGGCTTCGTTGGTGCTGTATCCGCCTTTGCCTGAAGGGGCAAAAGAAACAGAATTGCCAAAGAGAACAAAAAGAACCGTAATTTTTTCCAAACATCCTTGTTCATACAAAACCCTCCTTGTTTGTTTTGATCTATATAACCCATGTCCCCTATTATAGTGGAAGCCCTGTATTTCAGAACAGATTACAACTGTCACAAAGTGCAGGTATCCCTGTCGTATTTACGACACGTGTAACAGGTCCGGTTTTCAACTCCTCCCTGTTTTAGGGAAGTTTCAGCCAATCTGCTTCCTTGACACCCCTTTGTCGTAAGGTGTATATTTTTCTTATCATGAAAGAGAACTTAAACGATATCTCAAAACCGGTTAAGACAGGCACACTTTCGAAGGCATTCCAATGGTTTCTCTATGCCTATCTGTTTTCCACCAGTCTATCCCTATGCAACGTGCTCTCAACCCCTCTTTTGAGTCCGGAGCAGAGCATTTTTCTGTATCGGATCAATCTGCTCCCCTTTGCCCTGGTGCTTTTGGGATACGGCTTTTTTCAGGTCAAAAAGCAGTTATCGGATACCGCTGCCCACTTCGTAACTTCCGTCAGCGCCCTTCTTTGCATGCCTCTGATCCTGCTGATGTTCTATACAAAAACGCCCTCTCTGTTTTTTACCTCTTCCATGCTGCTCACCTTTGCTCTGGGCTTTCTCGGGGCTTATTTTCACCTGCAGCTTACAAGGGATTTTCCCGGGGAACAGCACATCGGCCTGAGATATGCCATCACCGTATCCGCTGCCGTTTTGCTGCAATACCTGATGCAGAACGTGATCAAGGATCACGCCTTTATCGCTTACACACTGCTGATCAGCTGTTTTCTCATCGCTCTCTTTTCCTTTGCCCGGGCCAAAGAGGAAAAAAGGGAAGAGACTATGCCGGACATGGGCGAGGCTTCTCTGAACGGAAATAAACTGCTCAAAGCAGTTCTCTCTGTAGTCTGTATCACCATCCTGCTGGAGTTTATCGGTAATTTCATGACCACCTCTCTTCTGGAGCAGGTGGCTTCCGATAATCCCATCACCTATGATTTTCCCAGGCTCTTCATCATCTTTGCCTATATGGCCGCCGGGATCTGCACAGACATAAAAAAAGGGAAGTACCTTCCCGTCTTCACTCTGTGTATCATATTTATCACCATCTTGAATCCAATTCTTTTCCATGATGGTAGAGATTATGTGATGAACACCTGTCTGTATTACATTATGGCCGGAAGCGTAAACACCTATCTGACCCTGGCCTTTGTAAAGCTGGCTGCCGGCAAAAAAAAGGCTCCTGTGATCTGCTCCCTGGGACGGGTGGTGGACAGCGTGTTTACCTGTCTGTTTGTAACGTCCATTTTGTATCAGCTGTCGCTGGAGGCCGTGATCCTCATTGAACTGGCTGCCATCATATTGATCATGCTGATCCTGGCCTTTTCCGGACAACTCTCCTTTACGGAAACCGAAAAAAAGGAACCTGTCGCCCGCATCAGCCCCGAAGCCTTCGCAAAGCATTTTGACTTTACCCCCAAGGAGACAGAGATCTTTCTGGCCGCCATCAAACACAGCGGAACAACCTCCGAGCTGGCCAGAAGCCTCTTTTTGTCCAGAAGCGTATTGTACCGGCACTTCAACCGCATATCCGAAAAAACAGGTTGTGAGAATTTCAAAGGTGTGCTGAATCTCTTTTATGAAATGCCTGCAGATATGATCCCTGATACTGAAGAAACAAACGGCAGCGCTCCCGAGAAGGAAAACGCTGCCCTGCAAGTCGATGAAATATCCTATACGCAAAAAAAGGAAGCTTCAGATGAATCGAGCAACAATGAAGCTATATTGCCCTTAACAGACGTCCTCACGGACGAATCAAATGTACCTCAAAATAAGGAGGAGTCTGCCGAAAACAAGCTCCAACGATTCAGCGACCGTTACGAACTGAATCCAAACGAAGCCTCTACCCTGCAGCTTTTCCTTTCTCATCCGGAAATGACCCAGCAGCAGCTTGCCGAACAGCGCGGTGTAACACTTCGTACCATGCAAAGGCATCTGGCCTCCATACGGCAAAAAACGGGCTGTGTCACCTTAACGGAGCTGGCTGCAAGGTATGCAAAATTCTGATGAAAAAACCCCGGCGTCAGGGACGCCGGGGTTTGTTATGTTCTTATCTGTTTACCACCATCCGGGCTTTGTATCTTACCAGAAGGTGTGGTTTCCGATGGTGATACCGCTGCCGCCTCTTCCGAAGTGGGTTGCACCGCCTACGTTGCTCTGTCCTGCGATGGCTGCCTGTGCTGCCTGGATGCAGGAGGCGCTGGGACCGGATGCCAGAACCGATGCCACACGGCCGTTGGTCGCGGGAGGGAACTGGGAAGGCTGGGTGATCACTCCGCTGATGCTGGAGGGATAGGAGCCGCTGCGTACACGGTTCATGACAACCGCACCAACTGCAAGCTGTCCGTCATAGCCTTCACGTCCTGCTTCACACTGGATCAATGCTGCAAGAAGGGTTACATCGGAAGCGCCTGTCTCAACAGCACCGCGGTTGCTCGTGGACTTTCCGCCCTTTTTGGATTTCTCGCTCTTCGCCTTTTTTGCTGCTTCAGCAGCCTTCTTGGCTTCTTCCTCTGCCCGGATCTGCTCAATGGTCTTTCCGGAGGGAACAGAGAACTCTACATCTACATATTCACTGGCTACATAGCCGATCTCGCCGTCATATTTTACGGAAACCCAGTCGCCAAGCTCCTCAACTGCACGAAGCTCCTGTCCGTCTCCTACCAGGTCGATCACGCCTGCATCCTCGCTAGTCTCCTTGCGGATCCGGAGGGTCTCGGTATTAACGGTAGCGGTAAGGGTACCTGCTTCCTTGGAAGCTGCCTCAGCCTCTTCACCGAAGAATAAGAACTCATCCTTGGTCCATCCCTCAAGCTCTCCGCTCTTAAGTCTGGTCCAGCCATCTCTTCTCTCTAAAAGCTCGCCGCCGCAGCCCGCAAACAACTTGCCTGCGATCTCGGCATCCTCGGAAGGCTCCACTCTGACGTTTACTGCATCTTCCACATTGGCCATTACAATGACGGGCTCCTGCTCTGTCTCGATCAGATCAGCAGGTACTTCCACGTCCGTAACGATCGTCTCAAGGTCTGCGCTCTCCTCACTCTGCAACTCGGAAACGATCTCCTCTTCAGGCTCCAAAGCAGTCTCAGCCACTTCCTCGATCTCGTCGATCTGTGCCTCCTGCATCACGGTGCTCACACCGGCATTTGCCTCGAAATCATCATCCTTTAAGCTGTTGGTCGAAGAACCCATCAGGATACATCCCACTCCTGCATGCAGACCGATCTGATCGTCTGCAACCGCCGTGATCGGCAGTAAGGCAAGAGCAGCTACGAGCATCCATGCAATCCCTGTTCTTTTTATCTTTGTCAGCATCATTTTCATCCAGTTATTAACCCTTTTGTTGCAAAATGTTACGCATTTGTTACAAACATTAAGTGTATCTTAACAGAGAAGATGAAAATTGTCAAATTTTCGACATAAAAAATATGGGATTGTACTGCAAAAGAAACAATTCCAGACACTCAGACCAAAGATTGCTGACGTTTTACTTCATATAAAAAGAGTGCTCCGCTGACGGATGCATTTAGTGACTCCACGCTCCCCTCCATGGGAATACGTACGCGCTCATCCGCGCCCTTTCTGGCTTCGTCGGACAGACCGGCCCCTTCGTTTCCGATCAGGATCGCACTTTTTCGTGCATAAACAGCCTTTGTATATTCCACAGAGCCCTCCAGACATGCGGCATAGGTAGTGATACCATGGGCTTTCAACTCCGGCAAAAAAGTCTCTGTCTTCTTATAATAGAAGAAAGGTACACGAAAGATCGCCCCCATGGTGGAGCGCACGGTCTTGGGATTGAACAGATCGGCGCAGCCTTCGGATAAAAAGACCGCCCTTGCGCCTGCTGCCTCGGCGGTACGAAGCAGCGTCCCCACATTGCCGGGATCCTGCACGTTTTCCAAAACCAGATAGCGAAAGGCCTCTCCGGCAGTCTCTTTTTCTCCATCAAACAGCTGTTCCACCGTATAGGAAGGCTGCGCTGCTACCGCCAAAATGCCCTGGGGATGCTGCGTATCGCTCATTTTGGCAAACACGGCATCGGAAACCATAACCGGCCGGATCCCGGGGCGGCCGCCCTCAGCGGCAGTCAGTTTATCAAGGATCGCCTGATTCTCTTTCTTAGCGGCAAAGCTCTCCGATACAAAGAGCTCCTGCAAAAGGGCAGCCGGCACCTCAAAAACCATACGGCTTCCCTCTACCACAAAAAGCCCCTTTTGTCTTCGTATCTTACTCTGTTTGAGCAAAGCCGATACGGCCTTGATCCTGTCATTGGAAAGTGACGTCAGCATAGATCCTTCTCCTTATCCGGGCAGCTCTCAGAAGCCTCCCGTTTCCGTCTTTGTCGATCCCATCCGGTAAAAAACAGCCTGCCATCAGGCAGGCTGTAGTATGTGCAGCTTTTATCTGGAAAGCAGCCGGCTGATCTCGTATTCGTACTCGTCGATCTCCTTGTGCATTGCCAGCGCCTCATCAATATCGAAATCCAAAAACTTGCCGTCCTTATAGCCGATGACGCGGTTGGTCTTTCCCTCGCAGAGAATGTCCGCTGCCATAGCACCCATAATGGAGGCGTAGAAGCGGTCCTTACAGGTCGGGTTACCGCCGCGCTGCATGTAGCCCAGGATGGTCGCCCTTGTCTCCACCCCGGTGGCAGCCTCGATGCGTCTTGCCATGGAGGTAGAGTGGCCGATGCCCTCTGCATTGATGATGATATGATGGCTCTTTCCTTTTTTCCGGTTATCGATGATATTGTTGATGATGGCCTGCTCGTTGTAGTCATATTTTTCCGGAAGCAGGATGTCCTCCGCGCCGTTGGCCACGCCGCACCAGAGTGCAATATAGCCTGCATTTCGTCCCATGACCTCGATGATGGAGCACCGCTCATGGGAGGATGAGGTATCACGGACCTTGTCAATAGCCTGCATGGCTGTATTGATGGCAGTGTCAAAACCGATGGTGTAGTCGGTACATGCGATATCCAGATCGATGGTGCCCGGAATGCCGATGGTGTTGATGCCCTGCTTGGAAAGCGCCTGTGCGCCTCTGTAGGAGCCGTCTCCGCCGATGACAACGATCCCGTCGATGCCATGCTTTTTGCAGATCTGCGCGCCCTTTTTCTGTCCTTCCAGCGTACGGAACTCGCTGCACCTTGCCGTTCCCAATATGGTACCGCCCCGCTGGATGGTATCGGAAACATCCTTTTTCTCCATATCTATGATCTCTTCATTTAAGAGACCCTGGTATCCCTTTTTGATCCCCTTGACCTTCACCCCGTTGCCGAGTGCCTTTCTGGCAACCGCACGGATGGCCGCATTCATACCCGGCGCATCACCGCCGCTGGTCAGAATCCCGATGGTCTTTATTTTTTTCTCAGCCAATGCTTTATCCTCCTTGCCACAAGCAAGCCCTGCCTGCTCATTTAACAATAGCACAATCGCGCTTAGACCGTCAATTTTTTCTTTCTGTCATCCGACTCTGACAGCTTCCTGTCCGAACAGCGCCCGCAGGCTCTCAAGCAGCTGCGGTGTGATCTGAACATTGTAGTTGGCGCTCATCTGCAGATAGGCATGCTCCGCCTCGCAGATGATCATGACCACATCGCGTCCTTCGGAATATTTGATGGCCTCTAACAGCTCCTGCTTTCTCCTTGCATAGGTCTGCTTATCGGGAAAGATGATCTTGAGCTGTCCCGGCATATGGGAAAAGGGAATGATATCGGACGCGATCAGTCTGCCGTCCTTTCCTTCCTCGATCTGTACCCGGCCCTTCACAAAGATCTTCGGATCCCCGGAAAGCGCCTCCTTAAACTTTTCAAACTCTCGCGGAAATACAATGATCTCCACGCTGCCGAACAGATCCTCTACGGTGATAAAGGCCATCACCTTATCATTCTTGGTATATTTCACGGTCTTATCCACCAAAAGACCGCCGATCATCACGTCCTGGCCGTCCCGGACGCCTCTTTGCTCCTCCGGGGCACTGCCGGAAGTTTCCTCCTCATCGGGCGCATAGAAATCAGTGGTCCTTGCCGTGATCCTGCGAAGCAGAAAATCGCGCTCCTCATCCAGAGGATGGCCGCTGACATAAAAGCCCACCACTTCCTTTTCTCCTGCTAAAAGCTCGGCCTTGTCATACTCCTCCACCTTCGGCATGGTCACGGTAAAGCTCTTTTTGTCCTCCTCCGCTGCCAGATCAAAGAGTGTCATCTGGCCTGCCATGGCAGATTTTTTATCCTTGGCGATCTGGTCCATCAGATCGGAATATACGATCATGAACTGCTTGCGGTTGCCCTCGAAGCAGTCAAAGGCGCCTGCCTTGATGAGATTTTCGACCACACGCTTATTGATGCCGATCTGTGAGGTACGCATCAGAAAATCCTGCAGATCCTTGTACTTTCCTTCCCGGTCCCGAAGCTCGACGATGCCCTCGATCACGGGACGGCCGACGGATTTGAGCGCCGTCAGCGCAAAGCGGATCTTGCCGTCCTGTACGGAAAAGCCCGCATAGGAATGATTCACATCCGGCGGCAGGATCTCGATCCCCATCTGCTTACAGCTCTGGATATACTCTGTTACCTTGGCGTTGTTGGTGATCACGCTGCTCATCAGCGCCGCCATAAACTCCACCGGATAGTAGTATTTCAAAAAGGCCGTCTGCATCGCCACCACGGCATAGCAGGCTGCGTGGGATTTGTTAAAGGCGTATTTGGCAAAATCCATCATATTGTCATAGATGGTATTGGCCGCCAGCTCCGGGATCCCCTTTGACAGACACCCGGGAACGCCCTCCTCTGGATTGCCATAAACGAAGTTGGCCCGCTCTTTTTCCATGACTGCCTGTTTCTTCTTGCTCATGGCCCTTCGCACCAGATCGCTCCGGCCCAGGGTATAGCCTCCAAGGTCCCGCACGATCTGCATGACCTGCTCCTGATAGACGATACAGCCGTAGGTAGGTTTCAGGATGGGCTCAAGCTGCGGCGTCAGATAGCGCACGCTCTCAGGGTTGTTTTTGCCTCTGATATACTGGGGAATGAAATCCATGGGCCCCGGACGATACAGCGAAATACCCGCGATGACATCCTCGAGGGACTTGGGACGCAGCTCCTTCATAAAGCTCTTCATGCCCGCGCTTTCCAGCTGGAAAACGCCGTCGGTCTTGCCGGTGCTGATATAGGCAAGGACCTTGGGATCGTCATAGTCGATCTTTTCCAGGTCGATGTCGATCCCCCGGCTTTCCCTGATCAGATTTACCGTATCGCGGATCACGGTCAGATTCCGAAGTCCCAGAAAGTCCATCTTCAACAGTCCCAGCTCCTCGATGGTGGTCATGGTAAACTGGGTGGTGATGCTGCCGTCCGCGCCGCGGGATAAGGGTACAAACTCGTCCGCACTGTCGGGACAGATCACGACACCTGCCGCATGCATGGAGCTGTGTCTCGGAAGCCCCTCCAGGCGCATGCACATATCCAGCACCTCGTGGGTGGTTTCATCCGTATCATAGAGCTGTTTTAAATCCGGATTCATGGAAAGGGCTTTTTCCAGAGTGATGTTCAGCTCATTGGGCACCATCTTGGCCAGCATATCGGCCTGGGCATAGGGAATGTCCATGGCGCGGCCCACATCCCGGATCACGCCCTTGGCAGCCATGGTACCGAAGGTGACGATCTGGACCACCTTTTCATGGCCATATTTGTTCCTGACGTAATCGATGACATCCTGACGGCCCTCCGGACAGAAGTCCACGTCAATATCCGGCATGGTGACACGCTCGGGATTCAGAAACCGCTCAAACAGGAGGTTGTAGCGGATGGGATCGATGTCGGTGATCCGCAGGCAATAGGATACAATGGCACCCGCGGCGGAGCCTCTTCCGGGTCCTACGGGAATGCCATGCTGCTTGGCATAATTGATGAAATCCCAGACGATGAGGAAGTAATCCACAAAGCCCATATTTTTGATGGTGGAAAGCTCAAAGTCCAGTCTCTTTTTCAACGTCCCGTCATCATCGGGATAGCGCTGCTTAAGGCCTTCGTCGCAGAGCTTGTT
This sequence comes from Lachnospiraceae bacterium, assembly GCA_024695605.1. GTDB lineage: Bacteria > Bacillota > Clostridia > Lachnospirales > Lachnospiraceae > RGIG7926. The sequence continues at coordinate 9,350 of JAILHW010000098.1, forward strand.
CAGATAGCTCCAGGAGGTTTCGCCCTCGGGCACCTCAAAATGCGGGAGCTTTTGCTCGCCGAATACGATCTCCACGTTGCAGCGCTCGGCGATCTTTGCCGTATTGTCAATGGCCTCCTGTGCATAAGGAAACAGCGCACGCATCTGCTCCTCGCTCTTGATAAAATACTGTCCGCCGTCGTAGCGCATACGGTCGGTATCCTGCACCTTTTTGGCGGTCTGGATGCAAAGGAGCACGTCATGAGCCTTGGCATCCTCGGCATAGGTATAATGCACGTCATTGGTGGCAACCAGCGGGATCCCCAGCTCGCGGCTGAAGGAAAGCAGCACACTGTTTACGGTCTGCTGGGCGGAAATCCCGTGATCCTGCAGCTCCAGAAAATAGTTGTCCGCACCGAAGATGTCCCGGTAGGTTTTGGTCATTTCCTTCGCTTCCTCGATCAGTCCCTTTTCGATGAGTCTGGGAACCTCTCCCGCAAGGCAGGCCGACAGGGCGATGATACCCTTATGGTATTTCCTGAGGATCTCCTTATCCACTCTGGGCTTATAGTAGTAGCCTTCGGTAAAGCCGATGGAGACGATCTTCATCAGATTGGCATAGCCCTCCTGATTCTCCGCCAAAAGCACCAGATGGTGGTAGCGCTCCTCTCCGCCCGGCTCCTTGTCAAAGCGGGACCCGGGAGCCACATAGATCTCGCAGCCCAGGATCGGCTTAATCCCCGCTTCCCTGGCTGCCCGGTAAAAATCGATCACGCCGTACATCACACCATGGTCGGTGATGGCGCAGGCATCCATACCCAGCTCCTTGACGCGGTTTACGCATTCTTTGATCTTGTTAGAGCCATCCAAAAGGCTGTATTCCGTATGGACATGTAAGTGTGTGAAAGCCATAGCTGTCTCCCTTGCTTACGTTCTACGTTTTACTTTACATATACATTTTGCTGCAGGCTGCAGCTCTTTTCCCTCGGCCCGGCTTCGGATCTGTATCCGCCCCGCTGCCACATAAGAAAAAGTGTCACCGACGAGGTAAATCGGCGACACTTTCAGTGTATCATATCCACTATGTATTTTCAATGAACCCTGCGTTTCAGGTCCGCTTTCAGGATCAAATCCCTGCGGCCTTTCTCAGCTCATCAGCCTTGTCCGTCTTTTCCCAGGGCAGCTCGATATCGGTCCTTCCGAAATGGCCGTAGGCTGCGGTCTGGCGATAGATCGGTCTTCTCAGATCCAGCATCTTGATGATGCCGGCCGGGCGGAAATCAAAATGCTCTCTCAACAGCTCTGCGAGCTTCTGATCGGCGATCACACCGGTCTGGAAGGTATCTACCATGACAGAGGTGGGCTGTGCCACGCCGATGGCGTAGGAAAGCTGGATCTCGCACTTTTTCGCAAGTCCTGCCGCTACCACATTCTTGGCTGCATAGCGTGCTGCGTAGGCTGCGCTTCTGTCCACCTTGGTGCAGTCCTTTCCGGAAAAAGCACCGCCGCCGTGACGGGCGTAGCCGCCATAGGTATCTACGATGATCTTACGTCCGGTCAGACCTGCATCTCCGTGAGGGCCGCCGATCACAAAACGTCCCGTCGGATTGATGAAGAACTTGGTGTCTGCGTCGATCATCTCCTTCGGCAGTACGGGATCGAATACGTATTTTTTAATATCCTCATGGATCTGCTCCTGGGATACATCCGGTGCATGCTGTGTGGAAAGCACAACCGCTTCCAGACGAATGGGCCTTCCCTCTTCATCATACTCTACGGAAACCTGGGTCTTGCCGTCGGGACGAAGGTACTGAAGGGTGCCGTTCTTTCTGACCTCGGAAAGCTTCAGCGCCAGCTTGTGGGCCAGGGAAATGGGATAGGGCATCAGCTCCGGCGTCTCATCGGATGCATAGCCGAACATCATACCCTGATCGCCTGCGCCGATGGCCTCGATCTGGTCATCCTGCAGCTTGTTCTCTTTTGCTTCGAGTGCCTGATCCACACCCATGGCAATATCGGCGGACTGCTGGTCCAGTGCTACCAGGACAGCGCTGGAATTGGCATCAAAGCCCATGTCGCCGCCCACATATCCGATCTCGGTAATGGTCTTTCTGACGATGGAGGGCACATCGAGTCTTGCCTTTGTGGTGATCTCGCCGGTCACCAGTGTAAATCCCGTGCAGACCATAGTCTCGCAGGCCACGCGGCTCATGGGATCCTCAGAAATGCAGGCATCGAGGATGGCATCGGAAATGGCATCGCAGACCTTATCGGGATGCCCCTCGGTTACGGATTCGGAAGTAAATAATCGTTTCTCCATGAAATTCTCCTTCTATAATGGTAGTTGATTACGGATTGTTCCGCACTACGTGCTCTCACAATCCCGCGACACATTCGCAAATCGCGGTGTATGAATGATGCCATTGTAATCAACAAAAAAGGTCCGCCATAAGCGGACCGAGTTACCAATGTGACTAAGTCCCCTTATTGTTCAATGCCGCAGCATTGCTCAGGTTGGCACCTTCCCTTGCGGGGGTTGCCGTGGCTTCACAGATCCTATGTATCTCCACCACTCTGAATAAGAGACATCTATTCCAACCAAGAATATACTTCTTTTTCCACGCTTCGTCAACCCTTTTTTTCCGAAGGCCCTGACAGATCCCCGGCGTCAGTCTCCGAACGGGTAAGTTTTTCTTTTCACGAACGTGTTTTCGTGCTATGATTACTATGTATAAGTAGGTATAAAAGGAACTCGACAAAGGATACTGGTATGAAAAACTACGTAGTCAAACAGGCGGACCCCCGCATGAAAAGAATACCGCTGTCCAAGCTGATGCCCGGCATGGTTACCAGCGAGGATGTTTACACCTCGAACAACCAGCTGGTCGTACCCAAGCGGACGACGCTGACGGATAAGCTGATTACCAAGCTCGAGCTCTATGATGTCTTAAATGTCAGGATCGATGAGATCGAGACGGAAGC
>JAILHW010000121.1 GCA_024695605.1 Lachnospiraceae bacterium
GTACATATGAAGCGATACATCGAAAGGGATCTAACCCAGCACAGAAAGCAGGCCCGCGCGGCGGTTGCAAAGCTGTCCTTTGAGGAGAAGCTCATCGCATTTGCAGGCACCGCAAAGGAGATGGAGGCTCTGGGACTTCCCGGGTTCTGGATCGGCGGCGAGGCCGCCCACGGCATACAAGCCAGAAACGACCAGGCCGGAGAGCTGGGAACACCCGCCTATACCACGGTCTTTCCCAATCCCATCGGTATGGCAGCCTCCTGGGACAAGGAACTGATGCATGACATCGGAGAGGTGACCGGGACCGAGGCCAGAAGCCTGTTTATGGAGGAAAAGCACGGATCTCTTTGTGTCTGGGCACCGACCGTGGATATGGAACGCGATCCCCGCTGGGGCCGGAATGAGGAGGCCTACGGAGAGGATCCCCATCTTTCCAGCCGGATGGCCGGAGAATACATACTGGGCATGGCAGGAGAGGATCCCGATTACGTGCGCTGCGGCGCAACCCTGAAGCATTTTTACGGCAACAACGTGGAACAGGACCGCAAGGTTGCCGACAGCAATATCAGCGATAAACTGAAGGAAAGCTACTATATCCGCGTGTTTCAGGAGATCATCGAATATGCGATGCCGCTGGCAGCCATGTCCTCCTACAACGTGGTAAACGGTGTTCCCTCTACGGTCAATCCGGAGCTTCGCAGCCTCTTAAAGGCATGGGGCCTGACCCACATCGTGGCAGATGCCGGAGCGCTGACCTATACCGTAGATCCGCAGAGGGTGGCAAAGGACGAGGCAGAGGGCGCCGCCATGGCCATCAAGGCCGGCGTTGACTACTTCCCGGATCCGGTTGCGGGCGACAATATGCACCAGAGAGAGGCTGTAAGAGAGGCCATCAGGCGGGGGCTTATGACAGAGCAGGATCTGGATGCCTCCCTTGTGGATAAGCTGACGGCCTATTCCGTTCTGGGACTGTTTGACTATGAAACAACAAAGGCGAAGGGGATCGATCTTCCGAAACCCCCGTTTACAAAGGAGCAGTACAACCTTTCCAAGGTGGACAGCGCCTATAACCGCTCCGTGGCCCGCCGGGCAGCGGCGGAGGCAGTGGTGCTTCTGAAAAATGAAAACAAAACACTGCCGCTTGCAAAGGATGCGTCCGTGGTCCTGGCAGGACACTTTGCAGACAGATGCCCCCTGGACTGGTACAGCGGCTATACCACCAAAATGGTCACCATCAGAGAGGGTATGGAAGCCCGGGGCAATGTTTTGGCCGAGGAAGGGCTGTATCCTTATGTGAAGATCCGTCTGGGTGATGGCTATGCAGGTCTGTCAGACGGGATGCTTTGCAAGGTGGAAAAAGAGAAGGCCGAGACGTTTCGGATCATGCTCTGGGATGACAGAAGGATCACCCTTCGGGCTGTGTCAAACGGAAGGCTTCTGACCACCAACAGACCCGAGGGCTTTGCACAGGAGAACGATATTTTTGCCGGGGAAGATGCCCCAGCCATATTTGCCTTCCCGAAGGAGAGCTTTTCCTGGTTTGTCAGCGAAGCCTTTGAGCTGTTTGATGAAGCGGGAGAGACCATCCGGTTTACGGATGAAAATGCCCTGTGCTTTTGGGAGGATCGCCGGATCGCCGGGATCAGAAACCGGGACGGTCAGCTGGCGCTTTCCTTCGAGACTGTCAAAACAGCCACCCAGCTGATCGATGCACTTCCGCAGGCAGAGTACGTGGTAGCCTGCTTTGGCATCCATCCGCTGATCAACTGCAAGGAGGATATCGACAGAGATTCAACCGCCCTGCCACCCTTTATGAAGGCCGTGCTGAGCGTGCTTTCGGATACATACCAAAAAACGGTGCTGCTGCTGTCTGCCAATGCACCCCTTGGCATTAAGGAGCAAAAGGAAAGCGGAAAAATCGCCTCCATCCTTTGGGCCTGTCAGGGATCGGAGGAGTTCGGAAACGGCGTGGCGGATATTTTATACGGCAAAAAAAGCCCGGCCTCCAAGCTTCCGCAGACCTGGTATGAAACGGATGAGGAGCTTGGTGATATCAACGACTATGACATTGAGAAAAAACAGATCACCTATCTGTATATGAAGCAAAAACCGCTGTATGCCTTTGGCTTCGGTCTGACCTATTCGGATTTTGAGACAACGATCACAAAGATCAACGAGCAGCCGGAAGAAAAGAAAGCCCAAAAAGGTGTGAAGGCCGAAGTAACGGTGCGGATCAAAAATACGGGCGATGTCACTTCGGATGAGGTGATAGAGCTTTACAAGGACAAAGAAGGAAGGTATTATCTATGGGCAGATGAACGTCCCTGTGAGTGTCCGCTGGTGGCCTTTGAGCGGATCAGGGATCTGGCACCCGGGGAGGAAAAAGAGGTTTGTCTGCAGGTAGGATAAGGAGCGGGGATTGAGAATTTTACTGATGGTGCTGCGGCGCCTGTATCTGGTACCGTATCTGTGGATCAAGCTCAGATGGTACTACAGACATTATGAAAATAACCTGGAAGCGGGATTTGCCCATGTCAAAAAGATCGCCGATTACGGCATCAAGGGCGGCAACGTAGAGGTGGCGGCCGAGGGGCTGGAAAATATCCCCAGGCAACCCGGCTTTATCTACTATCCGAACCACCAGGGAATGTTTGATGTGATGGTGTTTTTGCACATCAGTCCCGTGCCCTTCGGATTTGTATCCAAGATCGAGGTAAAGGACATCCCGGTGCTGAAGGAAACCCTGAAGATCACCCGGTCCGAGGTCATCGACAGATCGGATATCAAGCAGTCCCTGGGCGTGATCAACAATATCGCAAAGGGCGTTATGGAGGGCCGCAACTATCTTCTGTTTGCGGAGGGGACCCGCAGCAGAAAGGGAAATGAGGTATTGCCCTTTAAGGGAGGAAGCTTTAAGGCGGCACAAAAATCCAAATGTCCCATCGTCCCCGTCGCATTGGTGGATTCCTTCATCCCTTTTGATGAAAGGTCCATCCGGAAAACCGTGGTAAAGGTCAGGGTATTAAAACCCCTGTATTATGAAGACTATAAAAGCATGAAATCCGTAGAGATCGCCTCCGAGGTTCAAGGACGGATCCGGGAAGCGATCCGGGAAATGCAGCAGTAAAGTCAGCGTTAGCTGTCAAAGCAGGCTGACTCTGAAAGGAAAAGGTAAGGAAAAATGGCAGAATGGGTAGTAGTAGTAGATGATGATGTGGCAAACCTGAAAATGGCCGGTTTTATCCTGAGTAAAAAGAACATGCGCGTCAGCGCCCTGAAATCAGGAAGCGGACTTTTGG
>JAILHW010000122.1 GCA_024695605.1 Lachnospiraceae bacterium
GTACATATGAAGCGATACATCGAAAGGGATCTAACCCAGCACAGAAAGCAGGCCCGCGCGGCGGTTGCAAAGCTGTCCTTTGAGGAGAAGCTCATCGCATTTGCAGGCACCGCAAAGGAGATGGAGGCTCTGGGACTTCCCAGGTTCTGGATCGGCGGCGAGGCCGCCCACGGCATTCAGGCCAGAAATGACCAGGCCGGAGAGCTGGGAACACCCGCCTATACCACGGTTTTTCCCAATCCCATCGGTATGGCAGCCTCCTGGGATAAGGAGCTGATGCATGACATCGGAGAGGTAACGGGAACCGAGGCCAGAAGTCTGTTCATGGAGGGAAAGCATGGCTCCCTCTGCGTCTGGGCACCTACCGTGGATATGGAGCGTGATCCCCGCTGGGGCCGCAATGAAGAGGCCTACGGAGAGGATCCCCATCTTGCCAGCCGGATGGCCGGAGAATATATTCTGGGCATGGCCGGAGAGGATCCCGATTATGTGCGCTGCGGCGCAACCCTGAAGCATTTTTACGGCAACAATGTGGAGCAGGACCGGAAGGTTGCCGACAGCAATATCAATGATAAGCTGAAGGAAACCTACTATATCCGCGTGTTTCAGGAGATCATCGAATACGCCATGCCGCTGGCAGCCATGTCTTCCTACAATGTGGTAAACGGTGTTGCCTCCACGGTCAATCCGGAGCTTCGCAGTCTCTTAAAGGCCTGGGGCCTGACCCATATCGTGGCAGATGCCGGAGCGCTGACCTACACCGTAGATCCGCAGAAGGTGGCAAAGGACGAGGCAGAAGGCGCCGCCATGGCCATCAAGGCCGGTGTTGACTATTTCCCGGATCCGGTTGCGGGCGACAATATGCACCAGAGAGAGGCGGTCAGAGAAGCCATCAGACGCGGTCTGATGACAGAGGCCGATCTGGATGCTTCCCTGGTGGACAAGCTGACCGCCTATTCCATTCTGGGACTGTTTGACTATGAAACAACAAAGGCGCAGGGGATCGATCTTCCCAGGCCGCCTTTTACGAAAGAGGATTACAACCTTTCCAAAGTGGACAATGCCTATAACCGCTCTGTGGCCCGCCGGGCAGCGGCAGAGGCCGTCGTGCTTTTGAAGAACGAGGGCAAAGTACTTCCTCTGAAAAAGGAGGAATCCGTCGTACTGGCAGGACCCTTTGCCGACAGATGCCCCCTGGACTGGTACAGCGGCTATACCACCAAAATGGTTACCCTGCAGGAGGGAATGGAAAAGCAGGGTCATATCGTGGCCGGGGAAGGGCTGTATCCTTATGTGAAGATCCGCCTGGGTGACGACTATGGCGGTCTGTCTGATGGGATGCTTTGCAGGGTGGAAAAAGAACAGGCCGAGACCTTCCGGATCATGCTCTGGGATGATAAGAGGATCACCCTGCGGGCAGTATCAAACGGAAAGCTTCTGACTACCAACCGGCCGGAGGGCTTTTCGGCGCAGGATGATATCCTTGCAGCAAAGGATGCACCGCCTATTTTTGCCTTCCCCGACGAAAGCTTTTCCTGGTTTGTCAATGAGGCCTTCGAGCTGTATGATGACCGGGATGAGACGATCCGGTTTACCGATGAGAATGCAGCATGCTTTTGGGAGGATGAAAGGATCGCCGGCATCCGAAACAGAGACGGTAAGCTGGCGCTTACCTTTGAAACGGTGAAAGGTGCAAAAGAGCAGGTTATGCAGCTGCCCGCAGCAGATACCGTTCTGGCCTGCTTTGGCATACACCCGCTGATCAACTGCAAGGAGGATATCGACAGAGAGTCCATCGCCTTCCCGCCCTTTATGAAGGCGGTGCTTTCGGAACTATCCGAAAAATACGAAAAGACAGTGCTGCTCTTGTCCGCCAATGCACCCCTTGGTATCAGGGAGCAAAAGGAAAATGACAGGATTGCTGCCATCCTCTGGGCCTGTCAGGGATCGGAGGAGTTCGGAAACGGCGTAGCGGATATTCTGTACGGGGCAAGGACCCCTGCCTCAAAGCTTCCCCAGACCTGGTATGAGACGGATGAGGAGCTGGGTGATATCAACGACTATGACATTGAGTGTAAACAGATCACCTATCTGTATATGAAAAACAAACCGCTGTATGCCTTTGGATATGGTCTGACCTATTCAGATTTTAAGGCAAGGATCATTAAGATCGAGGAGCAGCCGGATAAGGACAAGGCAAAATCCGGCATCATGGCAGAGGTTACGGTATGGATCAAAAATACGGGGGATGTCACCTCGGATGAGGTGATAGAGCTTTACAGGGACAACGAAGGCAGGTATTATCTATGGACAGATGAAAGACCGATCGAATGTCCGCTTGTGGCCTTTGAAAGAGTCAGGGATCTGGAGCCGGGACAGGAGAAGGAAGTTGTTTTGCAGGTTGGATGATACCGTAAGGAGAGACATTTGAGAATCTTACTGATGGTGCTTCGGCGCCTTTATCTGGTGCCGTTTTTATGGATCAAGCTTCGCTGGTACTACAGGCACTGGGAGGATCATTTAGAGGACGGATTTGCCCATGTCAAAAAGATCGCCGATTACGGGATCAAGGGCGGCAATGTAGAGATCGCGGCCGAGGGACTCGAGAACATTCCCGAGAAGTCCGGTTTTATCTACTATCCGAACCATCAGGGCATGTTTGACGTGATGGTATTTTTGCACATCAGTCCCGTTCCCTTCGGATTCGTATCCAAGATTGAGGTCAAGGATATTCCGGTACTGAAGGAAACTCTGAAGATCACCCGGTCCGAGGTCATCGACAGATCAGATATCAAACAGTCCCTGGGTGTGATCAACAATATCGCAAAGGGCGTTATGGAGGGACGCAACTATCTTCTGTTTGCAGAGGGAACCCGCAGCAGAAAGGGAAATGAGGTGTTGCCCTTTAAGGGAGGAAGCTTTAAGGCGGCACAAAAATCCAAATGTCCCATCGTTCCCGTAGCATTGGTGGATTCCTTCATCCCCTTTGATGAAAGGTCCATCCGGAAAACCGTGGTAAAGGTCATGGTATTGAAGCCCCTGTATTATGAAGACTATCAAAACATGAAATCCGTAGAGATCGCCTCCGAGGTTCAGGGACGGATCAGGGAAGCGATCCGGCAAATGCAGCAGGAAAGTTAGCGATTGCTAACAAAAATCAGTCTTATGCTGAAAGGAAAAGGTAAGGAAAAATGGCAGAATGGGTAGTAGTAGTAGATGATGATGTGGCAAACCTGAAAATGGCCGGTTTTATCCTGAGTAAAAAGAACATGCGCGTCAGCGCCCTGAAATCAGGAAGCGGACTTTTGG
>JAILHW010000142.1 GCA_024695605.1 Lachnospiraceae bacterium
CATGGCGCAGATGGTCAACGATGTCTATACCCAGTCCAAGCCGGACGGTCTGTTTTATATCTGGCTGAACATGCTGAATTTCTGTGTGCTGCTTTCGGCCAATCTGGGCGTTATGAATCTTTTGCCCCTTCCGGCACTGGATGGCGGAAGACTGGTATTTCTTCTTCTGGAGGTGGTACGCGGCAAGCCGATCCCGCCGCAGAAGGAGGGCTTTGTACATATGATCGGGATGGTGTGCCTGATGGTACTGATGGCCTTCATCTTTTATAACGATCTGACAAAGATCTTTTGAGAGTAGCAGACGATCCGGTCTGGTAATAGGACCCGTTCGTTTCTGTTCACAGTCCCCAAACAGAGCATCTCACAAACACGAAAAGGAGCAGATTTATGCATCATGATCATACAAGAGTCGTCTCGATCGGCGACGTAAAGATCGGCGGAGGCAATCCCATTGCCATCCAGTCCATGACCAATACGCCAACGGAGGATGTGAGGGCTACGGTGGAGCAGATCCTCAGGTTGGAGAAGGCAGGCTGTCAGATCATCCGCTGCACGGTCCCGACCGCCGAGGCGGCAAAGGCACTTTCCGAGATCAAAAAACAGATCCATATCCCGCTGGTGGCGGATATTCATTTTGACTACAGGATGGCGATCGCCGCCATGGAAAACGGTGCGGATAAGATCCGGATCAATCCGGGCAATATCGGATCCGCCGAAAAGGTAAAGGCTGTTGTGGATGTGGCTAAGGAAAGAAGCATTCCGATCCGTGTGGGCGTCAACAGCGGTTCCCTGGAGAAGGAGCTGGTGGAAAAGTATAACGGCGTTACGGCGCAGGGAATTGTGGAATCGGCACTGGATAAGGTGCATATCATCGAGGATGCCGGATATGACAATCTGGTGATCAGCATCAAATCCTCCAATGTGCCCATGTGCATCAAGGCGCATGAGAAGCTGGCCGAGGTGACAGACTATCCGCTGCATATCGGTATCACCGAAGCGGGAACGCTTTGGAGCGGCAATATCAAATCCTCGGTAGGACTGGGCATTTTACTGGCAAAGGGCATCGGCGATACCATGCGGGTTTCCCTGAGTGCGGATCCGGTGGAGGAGATCCGGTCAGCAAGAGCCATCCTGCGTTGTCTGGGACTGAAAAGCGACGGCATCGAGGTGGTATCCTGTCCCACCTGCGGACGCACCAAGATCGATCTGATCGGACTGGCTACCAGGGTCGAGGAAATGGTAGAAGGAATGCCACTGAACATCAAGGTTGCCGTGATGGGCTGTGCGGTCAACGGTCCCGGCGAAGCAAAGGAAGCGGATATCGGCATCGCCGGCGGGATCGGCGAAGGCCTGCTGATCAAGAAGGGGGAGATCGTCAGAAAACTTCCGGAGGATCAGCTTCTGGATGCCCTGAAATGGGAACTGGAGCATTGGGAAGAGCAATAGGGGCTGAATTATTATAAGTCAATTATTTAGGGCTTTGAGATTTGTCATTGACAAATCCTCAAAGCCCTTTTCTTTTGTACAAAGCTTGATACAATTTTTGTATAGGTGAGCAATTCTGCCTATTTCTGAAGAAGAACAGATGAATGAACAGATAGATGAAGGGAACAGGAGGAAATCGTTATGAGAAAACGGGGAAGATGGTTTAAGAAGCTTACGGCGATGCTGCTTACAGTGGCGCTGGCATGTTCCGGGATGCCCACAGGCTTTTTGCCTTTGACGGAAACGGTTAAGGCGGATGCAGTGGTGGAACTGTATGGAAGCGGTCTGAAGCGGGAAAGCCCGGATGCTGCCAGTATGTATATCCGCTGTACACAGGCAGGTACTCCCTATTACTATGTGACGGTGGAGGAGGATGTAACAGATCCATCTTATATTGTTTCCAGGGGAAAAGCAGCGGATGCCATCGTCGCCGATACTGTGACGGGGTTGACACTTCAGGATGGCGTTTCTTCGGGAGCGAAGAACGTCTATGTGGTAGTAAAAAAGGCAGATGAAACCTTCACCAATATCGTGAAAATCCGGATGCCCTATGATTACTGCAATATTGAGGATTTTTCCGCTTATCCGGCAGGAATCACCGGCGAGGTGGCTTATAATGTCGGATTTAATGTAGAAGGAAGCAGAACCATTGAACTTGTGGATGGAAATCCGGCTTATGCTGTCAAAACCCAGACGGGTATGGGAACGAATCGCATCCACTATACCTGGGATAGCAATAGTGTTGATGTAGTGGAAGCCGATGTCCGGTTTACCGCTGCGAGTCCTACTGCGTTACTGGCATTGGATAAGATTGGAGTGGGCGTTTACAAAGGCAAGTGGTATTTGAGAAGGAATGATGATAATACCTGGGCAGATCCCACAAAATGCGTTTTTCTGAATCATACGGATGCGGTAAAGGATATCTGGTATCAGATCAGATTCGTCTATGACAGGGCATTTGGTAAAATCGATGTTTTTATTGATGGAAATAAGGTTAACGAGGAACCTTTCGAAACTGCAAAGTATGATGCTTACGCTCTTTCTATGGAATCAGCGAACAATGAGACGACTTATTTTGATAATATCAGATACTACAGATTTCGCGTAAACACACCTAACGCAACAGTTGATATATTGCCAAAAACAGCACATTTCACAAGGCCCCAGACCGTAACCCTTAGCAGTACAATGCCGGGTAAAACCTATATTTTCACAACGGATGGCAGTTATCCGGAATACGGAAAGGGAACCACTCTTGTATATGATTCAAATCATAAGCCTGAGATTCCGGCCGATTCCCCCACTGTCAGGATCAGAGCTCTCGGCGGCGTGATGGAAGGAAGCGTTTTCAAGGCGGAAAGCATTGCCAGGGAGGAAACCTATACCTTTTCCAGTGCACCCATTATCAAGGGAATGAGTGTTCAGAGAACGAATGCCGATAGCGTGGCCTGCGGGTTTTATTCCGATGTGGCGGGAGAAATCTATTACTACGTGGGTGCGACAAGTACCTATCCGGAACAGCTTTGCGATGCGACGGCAGGATGGAAGAAGGCAGAGGCAACAGCAACGCAGGATACGGCGACCACCTTCTCCATCAACGGAAACGGTCTGACCAGCGGACCCAAATATGTTACGGTCTGTTTGATGGATAAGGACGGGATCAAAAGCAATGTTCTGCAGTCGTATCTTCCCTACAACTATTATGTTTTTGATGATTTTTCCGCTATTCCGATCGGTGCCACCGCAGGCAGCGCGATTACGGGGATAGATGGAAACCATTATGCCCAAGAGGTAGATGGAAATCCGGCGTATCTGGTAAAATCCCAGGGTTCGATCTTAAGTCTTTCCAGTTGGGATTCTGAGGCAACTAATGTTGTGGATCTGAAGGTCCGATTTAATGATGAGGATCCGTCGGCAAGTTTTGCCTTTGATCATATTGGAATCGGTGTCGCGGAAGGCAATTGGTATCTGCGAAAAAACGCGCAGGATACCTGGGGAAATCCTACACTTCGTCTTCAGCCGGATTTTGCACCACCGAAGGCTGTGCCGGATAGGTGGTACCGGATCCGCTTTGTGTATGACCGACCGAAGAAGTGTTATGATGTCTATGTGGATAACAAAAAGATCAATGATGCGCCCATCAAGACGTCTATATATGACTATTACGATATGACCGTGCAGGTCGGTGCTTCGGAATCCCTCTATCTGGATGATATCTGTCATTATAAATTCAAGGGAACGGCGGAGGTCAATGCCAATGTGATCTTTGATCCGAGAACAGCTAAGTACACGGATACGCAGTTTGTAACTTTGACAACGCAAAGACCGGAAAGCTCGGCCAAGGTGATCTATTATACCACGGACGGAAACTATCCCAATCCGACGGAATCAAATCTGAACACCGGAAGCACGGTCCGCTATACAGAGCCCATCGCAGTATCAACGGATACTACGATTCGGGCGATCTCCGGATATATGGATGGAGAGGTTTTTAAGGCTGAAAGTGTTCCCTATGAAGAGATTTATTCCTTTGGCGAAAGACCGGTGATATCGGGGCTTTCGGTGAACCGGTACTATCAAAACGAGGCAAATTGCTACTTTTCTTCCGATGTGGCAGGGGAAGTTTATTACTATGTTAGCGCCAATGAAGGCTGTCCGGATGGGGAGGATCGGTGCAATACCGATAAGGGATGGATAAAATCAGAGACAGTGGCAAATCAGGATCAGGTGACGAAGATTACGATCGTAAACAATGGTTTGTCTGCAGGAGCAAAGCATATTTCAGTCTGTCTGAAGGATCAACAGGGGCATTGCAGCAATGTACTGACCAATTATCTGCCGTATGATTACTGCGTCAGGGAGGATTTTTCAGCCTATCCTGTCGGAATCAAGACCGGAGGATACAATGTGTCGTTCAATGATAATCGTACAATTGAGGAGGTAGAGGGGAATCCGGCCTATGCCATTAAGGCAAACAGTCAAGATTCGACGATCGGTTTGGATGGCATTAATGATTATAACGGGAATTATATCCTGGAAGCCAAGATGCGGTTTGCAGATGGCTCGCCGACTGCCTATATGTACTTTGATTTTATGGGAATCGGCGTGGATCAGGGTAAATGGTATCTAAGGAAAAATGATCAGAATACTTACAATGATGCATCTAAACGTATCGTGCCCGACTATGATCCGGGCCTGGCAACGGCGGACAAATGGTACACCATCCGTCTTGTGTTTGACAGACTGCAAGGAAAGAGCGGATATTTTGATGCCTATATTGACGGAAAGAAGATCAATGATGAGCCAATCGAGACGAGTCACGATTACTATCATTCACTGAATTTGAATTCGATCAATGGCTGCACAGTCTATTTTGACGATATATATCTGTACAAGTTCCGGACCAATACCAAGGATGCCATCGTGCATTTTTCGCCGGAATCCGCAAAATACACAAAGCCGCAGACACTGATACTGACTACCACAAAGGAAGACAGAACCATTTATTACACCCTGGATGGCAGTGTTCCCAACCCCACGGCATCGAATCCCAATCCGGAGAAGACTATCCTGTATGATCCGGACGATAAGCCGACCCTTTCCGGATCCTGCAAGGTCAGAGCAATCGCAGGCGTAACAAAGAAGGTCGGAAATGAAACCGTTTTCCTGCCGGAGAGCGTTGTTCATGAAGCGGATTATGAGATCGTTGACGGTGCGAAGATCACAGGCGGTACCATCTTCAGGGAAAGCGCGGACAAGGCAACCATTTATCTGAAGAGTGATATGGCCGGAGAGCTCTACTATCTGGTATCGGAAAGCGCAGATGCGCCGGAGGCTGAAAGCATCGAGGAGAAGGGCGATGGACCGACGGAGGTTGCAGCCGATAAGACCTATGGGTTAGAAGTAACCAACAATGTGAATATCCGAAGCCGGTATATTTATGCGGTGCTCAAGGACCAAATGGGAGTTTACAGCAATGTGCTTACTTACAAGATGCCCAGTGAGCTGTATTACAGGGATGAGTTCGAGGCCTGTTGTGTCGGAAGTAATACAGGGGCACTTGCTACTTACAGCTTTGGCTTCTGGAATACCGATGCAACAGGAAATATGGCCTATGAGTTTCATTCAGGAAATTGCAGGGATCCCAAGGTGATGACGACAGAGGCACATGGAAGTTATACATTGTCCTGCAGAGTATATTCTGAGGCAGAAAATCCTACATTTGCCGTAGGCCTTGGAAGTGACAGTGATTTTATTTCTTATCTTCTGGTGCAGGATGGGATCTATAAATGCTACCGAGGAACTCATACCGATATTGCGGAGCTGGATCTGTTTGCGGCACCTGAGCGCAGATACTTCCCACAGGGGAAATGGACGGATGTCAAGCTGGAGCTCCATACGGCAACGACGCCTCGCACCTTTGATATTTATATCGATGGGGAAAAGGCCAATTCCGAACCAATGACTACGACTTCAACCACCAACACCCTCAAGATCAGCTTTGAGGGAAAGGATAATCAGATTGTCCGGTTCGATGACATTGAATTCTATCAGGATTGTGCAAAGGTGGATATCCCGAGAGTCAACACGGGACTTGTCTATAACGGACAACAGCTGCAGGGAATTACCTATGATGAAGAGCAAAGTGCTTACACCGTGACAGGTGATGTAAAGGCCACGGAGCCCGGCGTGCACAAGGCTACCTTTACCCTGCTGGAAGGCTATGTTTGGGCAGATAACACGAAGGCGCCCAGAGAGGTGTCCTGGAGCATAGCACCGAAACCGCTTACGACTACCTATTCGGTATCGAAGACCTATGACGGAAACGATGAGGCTCTGATCAAGCCGGGTGAGCTGATCGGTGTTGTGACCAAAACCGTGGGAGAAGGAGTGGAAGCGGTAGAAACAAAGGAAGATGTGAGCATTGGGGAAACGGAGCTTGCAGGTTACTATGCGGATCGTTTTGTGGGAGATGGGATCGAAGTGCACCTTTTGGCTCCGGCTGCCTTTACCTTGACCGGAACGGATGCAGCCCATTATGTATTGGCTGATCAGTCGATTACCGGAACCATCCTTCCTGCCGCGCAGACACTTTCCACCATTCGAACCCTGTATGCATCTCAGGGCCAGACTCTGAGGCCGGATGTTCTCAGGACAGCAGTCAAGGGCAGTAAGGGAACGCTCGCCTTCACCATAACGGAAGGAAGTGCCTATGCATCCATCGCGGAAAGCGGTCTTGTTACCAATGCGGGTTCTGCAGGCAATTCGGTGAAGGTGAAAGCGACGGCCACAGCCTTAGACATGAATGGTGACGATGTGCCGGAATATGCGGCAAATACCGATGGAGCCATCTTTTCGGTAGTGATCACGGATAAAGAAAGACAGTTCATTGTCTTCCAGGAAGAGGATCTGACCGTGGAGCAGGGCACCGGATTCAGAGGACAGAAAGCGCTGACGGATACGGATGACGGCGGAAAGATCACCTATTCCAGTGACGATCCTTCCATTGCACAGGTTGATCCGAATACCGGAGAGATCACCATCATTGAGCCCGGAGTTGTTACTATTACTGCGATAGCGGCGGAAACCGGGATCTATAACGGTGCGACGGCTAGCTACAGATTGGAGATCTTAGGGAAGAAGAGACAAAAACTGAGCTTTGAAAAGAGTGAGCTGACTGTAGAGTATAACGAGAAGAGTGCTGGTCAGAAGGCAATCAATGACAAAGCGGATGGCGCATCCGCATCCTATGTAAGCAGCAATGAAACGGTGGTTACGGTAGATCCGGTTACCGGTATTTTGACTGTGGTGGGATTGGGAGATGCCACCATAACCGCAAGTGCACCCGAAACGGCTCGTTACATAGGAGGTAGCGCAACCTATAAGGTGACGGTAACGAAGGCAAAAACCATGGCACCCTCCACAACAGAGGTGACGAAAAAGGATGAGACCTATACAGGAGACGGAGACGGGATCATCCTGGGGCTTACAGAGGCTATGGAATATCGCCGGGAAGGAGAAAGCGTTTATACACCGATAACAGTGGGAACGCTGGAAAAACTGGCGCCGGGAACCTACTATGTGCGCTATAAGGAGACAGCGGTTGCACTTGCGTCGGAGGATCTGAAGCTTGTGATCGCTGCGGGAAAAGAAAAACCCAAGCCGGAGCCTCAGCCCGAGCCAGAACCGGCCCCTGAACCCGAGCCCGTCTCGGAGATCGATGATAATGTACCGGTTGAGGTGCAGGAAGCAGTCATTGTGAAGACCGATACGGACAAGGATGACGTGGCCGGGACTCATTATCAGTATATGCAAGTGAAAGCCAAGGTGAAGAAGACCGCGGTCACCCTTTCCTGGAAGCCCATCAAGGGTGCTGACGGCTACATGATCTACGGCGCAAACTGCGGCAGCAAGATGGAAAAGATCGCGGAAGTTACAGGCGGCAATACGAAGAAGTGGGCAGCAAAGAATCTGCAGAAGGGCACCTATTACAAATATATGGTCGTTGCTTATCGCAATACCGAGAAGGGCCCCTATGCCATCACCAGTGCAAAATCCGTTCACGTGGTTACCGACGGTGGAAAGAACGTCAATCCCACAGGCCTGAAATTAAAGACCAAGAGTAAGCTCTCTCTGAAAGTGAAGAAAAAAGCCAGGATCAAGGCTGTGGTTCTGTCCAAAAAGAAGCTGAAGAGTCACTTTACAAAATTCCGCTATGAAAGCGACAATGAAAAAGTGGCAACCGTGGACAAGAAGGGCACTATTAAGGCTGTGGGAAAAGGAAAAGCGACGATTTACGTCTATATCGTAAACGGCATTTCCAAGAAGATCAAGGTGACAGTCAAGTAAGGTGATTTTTATTGACAGAAGGAGGTAAAATAGGCTACTATAAGGGGGTAAATCTTAACAGGCAAGGAGGGTGAAAAATGGCTTGTTTTTTGGTTCCGGCAACGGAAGCGATCGTTACGACGATCGTTAAGAAAGCTGTAGAGGCAAAGGAGCAGCCTGCAGCGGTTGAGAGCAGCACAAATGCATTGGGAGAGGAATCCGTAAAGATCCCGTTTTCCGCAAAGATGGGCTGGCTGAATAAAATGCTCTGGGGGGGAAGTGCACTTTTGGCTTTTGAACATGTATGGCATGGAGAACTGGCACCCTATTTTCCGTTTTTGACGGCAGCAGAGACTGCAGAGGGGGCAAGGACAATGCTGCATGAGATGGCCACCACAGGAACGCTGATGGCGGCTTTAGTTACACTGACCTGGGCAGGTATGGTAGTGATTTCCAATAAGATGGAAAAGAAAACCGAAATTCCGATCAAGCAGGAAGTTAAGACAAAATAACCTGCCAAGTCAGAAAGGGGAGAAAACAATGACTTTATTGATCACGGTGTTTGCCGCTATCATCGCTACGATGATATGGTATGTTTCCGAGAATGCCAGACGCCTGCAGATCGGTACTCTGGTGCTGATGTACTGGGGCGCATCCCTGATGTGGATGTGCGATGCGATCATGGAATACAGCGAGCTTCATGCGGACTACTTTGTGCCCACCGGCGCTGATATGATCAATGATGCATTTCTGGGATTTGCAGTAGCTGCCCTGGGTCTTGGGATCTGGCTGGTAGTGGTTCTGGTAAAGGACCCTGACGGCGTGGTTCGCAGACAGCTTTTCAAGAAAGCCTGAGTAACCGCTGAAGGAAGAAAAAATGAAATGAGGGCACGCCGTCAGGCGTGCCTTTGTACAGTATAGTACGGTAAAAATTTAAACAGATCATATGGGGGATCATATGGATGTAGTAAAGCTGCTTGAGGATGTAAAAAGCGGAGCAGTATCGGTGGAAGAAGCGCAGATGCAGCTTCGACGCCAGCCTTTTGAGGAGCTGGGGTTTGCCAAACTGGATACCCACAGGGAGATCCGCAGCGGATTTCCGGAGGTGATCTTTTGCAGCGGAAAGCCGGATCAGTATCTCAAAGAGATCTATCGCTCCATGTATGAGAAAAACGGCGAGGTCTTCGGCACCAGAGCAGAAGAGCGGCAGTATCTTCTGGTTAAGGAGGAGCTGGATCAGGTCACCTATGATCCTGTTTCAAGGATCCTGAAGGTGGAAAAACCGGATAAAAAGCGAAAGGGACTGATCGCAGTCTGCAGTGGCGGAACAGCCGATATTCCGGTGGCGGAGGAAGCGGCGCAGACGGCAGAGTATTTCGGCTCCAATGTGGAGAGGATCTACGATGTGGGGGTCTCCGGCATTCACAGATTGCTTTCAAGGATGGAGTCCATTCAGTCAGCGAACTGCGTTGTGGCGGTAGCGGGAATGGAAGGAGCCCTTGCCAGTGTGATCGGCGGACTGGTGAAAAATCCGGTGATCGCGGTACCGACCTCGGTGGGGTATGGTGCTTCCATGCACGGACTGTCGGCACTTTTGACGATGATCAATTCCTGTGCCAACGGTATTGCGGTTGTCAATATTGACAACGGGTACGGAGCCGGCTATATGGCAACCCAGATCAACCGGTTGGCAGTCAGGGATACAGAGTCATAAAGAGGTTATAAAGGTTGTATTTATGGATGAGATGAAATTGATGGAAGAGCAGGGCAAGGCGGAATTCGAAGCCGGCGCCCTGGAAAAACTGGAAAAGCTCAAGGAGCTGTTAAGGTCCTATGAGAGTGTGCTTGTGGCATATTCGGCAGGGGTGGATTCCACCTTCCTTTTGAATGTGTCGCACGCTGTTTTAAAAGACAAGGCGATTGCCGTCACTGCACAGACCGTGGCCAATCCGAAGCGGGAGGCCAATGAGGCCATGCAGTTTTGCAGGGATAAGGGGATCGTACAGGTCCAGATGCCCTTTGATGTATTTGAGGTAGAGGGCTTTTCGGAAAACGGAGCCGACCGGTGCTATCTGTGCAAGCGCGCCATTTTTGCAAAGGTGTTAAAGGTCGCTACCGTACAGGGGATCCGTGTCATAGTGGAAGGAAGTAATGCAGATGATGCGTCGGATTACAGACCGGGTGAAAAAGCCATCCGGGAGATGGGCGTAAAGAGCCCCCTTCGGGAAGTGGGACTGACCAAAAAGGAGATCCGCTATCTGTCCAGGGAGATGGACCTTCCTACCTGGGATAAGCCGTCTGCCGCCTGCCTGGCTTCGCGCTTTGCCTACGGAGAGAGGATCAGTGCCGATGGGATTGAAATGGTGGACCGGGCAGAGCAGCTGCTTTTGGACCTCGGGTTTCGGACAGTTCGCGTCAGAGTGCACAAGAAGCTTGCCAGGATCGAGATCGACCAGGAGGACTTTGAGAAGATCATGGTATCCGGTATCCGGGAAAGGATCTATACCACCCTGCAGGCTCTTGGGTTTTCCTATGTCACCCTGGACCTTAGGGGATATCGCAGGGGAAGCCTGAATGAAGAATTATTCCCGGACGGCCTGCCGAAAGAGGAGGAGCTATGATCCTGTATTTGCTGAGGCATGGGGAAACCGAGTGGAACAAGGTCAGAAGGCTGCAGGGACGTTCCGATGTGGCACTCAATGAAAAAGGCATCGAGCTGGCGCTGCAGACCGGAGAAGGGATGAAGGATGTACAGATCGATCATGTGATCTCCTCGCCACTGTCCAGGGCGGTAAAGACCGCGCTGTGTGTCATTGGGGACAGACGGATTCCCTTTGAGACGGATGAAAGACTGATCGAGATCGCCTTCGGAGACTGGGAAGGGCTTTCCATGTTAAAGGAGGAAGGGATCCCGAAGGCGTTTCGGGAAGGACTGTTAAAGGAGCCCCTGAAATGTCCGGTGCCACCGAACGGAGAGAGCTTTCGGGATGTGCAAAGGCGGACAGGAGAGTTTTTGATGGAGCTTTCCGGCAGAAGAGAGCTTTGGGGAAAACGGGTTCTGATCTCCTGCCACGGGGCTGCCGGCAGATGTCTGTTATCCCATTTTTATGAGGATCACGATGATATCTGGAGAGGCGGCGTTCCCAGAAACTGCGCCATCAGTATTTTGGAGATGGAAGAAGAAAAGGTTACCACGATCGAGGAGCTTTGGAAGGCATCCCGCGTGATCGAACTGGATAAGCTGTACTATGAGGCGGATCCTTTGCAAAAGAGCTGGTAGCAACAGGCAGCGGCGATATGCAGCGGGCAGTTTGCCGCCGGATAAAGAGAATGCAGACAGGGGGTAAGTATGGGAAATACATTATATCTGGAATGTGATATGGGGATCAG
Source organism: Lachnospiraceae bacterium (assembly GCA_024695605.1). Taxonomy (GTDB): domain Bacteria; phylum Bacillota; class Clostridia; order Lachnospirales; family Lachnospiraceae; genus RGIG7926. Next base: position 11,704 of record JAILHW010000142.1, read on the forward strand.
CGGCGACATGACGGTTGCCGCCCTTTTGGATTTAGGGGCTGATTGGGAGAAACTTACGGAGGTTCTTTCCTCCCTGCCCGTACAGGGCTTTTCGGTGGAAAAGACGAGGGTGTCCAAGGCGGGCCTGTCCTGCATGGATTTTTCGGTGAACCTGGATGCCGCGCATGAGAATCACGATCATGATATGGAGTATCTGTTCGGACATGAGCATGCGCACGACCACGACCATGAGCACGAGCATCACCATGATCACGAGCATGGCCATGGCCATGGGCACCATGACCACGAGCATGAGCATGACCACCATGATCACGATCA
>JAILHW010000205.1 GCA_024695605.1 Lachnospiraceae bacterium
TAGAATGAAGAGCCCTACAGATGAGAAAAAGGAAAAAAGAAAGGATTTACGTGATGAAGAAAACAGCGAGACTTGTGATCTGCATAGTGGTATTATGCCTCCTGTTTACGGGGTGCGGATCTGCTGAAATAAAAACGGAGAATACCGAGCCTTCTTCTTCCGAGGTGGCAAAGCAGGATGAAGCAGAGATCACAGAGGATGGAGACGTAAAGGATGGAGACGTAAAGGATGAAGACGCAGAGGATGCAGATACAGCAGATGAAACAGTAGAAACAGAGGAAGTAGTAGAAACAGAAGAAGCGAAAGAACCAAAAGAAAGGGGACACTTTACCTTTCAGCCCGTTGTGATCGCCTCGATTTTCCGGGATATCATGGGCGAGGATATGTGCGAGGCCTATGGCAATTATGTGGAAGCTGCGCTGAGCGGTGAAGATGAATTTGCCGTAAACAGTGAGGAAACCTATGAATGGATGATCGGGCAGTTTCCCGGTGTATGCTTCCCGATCCTGGAGGAGTATACGGAGTCCGATTACGGCGGCGCCTATCACGACGGAACAGCAACGTTTCATTATACGATCCCAAAATCCGAATTTGCCAGAAGAGAAGCGGAATTTGAGGATATCGTTACGGGGATCCTGAATGAAACGATGCAGGATGATTATTCGGATCTGGAAAAAGTCCTTGCGCTGTATGTGTATTTTTGCAGGACATATACGTACGATTACGATACCTATGAGGAAATGAGCGACAGATATATTGAGGAACTCTCCGCTTACCGGTTTCTGACCACGGATCATGGAATCTGCTCGGAGTGTGCACCTGCTTTTTCCTATCTTCTGCTTGAGGCGGGAGTTGATGCAACAGTCGCAGGAGGGACCTGTCCTCACAACGGGGAAGGCCATGCCTGGTCTTATGTGACCATCAACGGAAAGAACTATCATCTGGATCCGACCTACGGAATGGATTCCGGCGTGTGTCTATCCTACTTTATGATGACAGATGAGCAGCGGGAAGAAGAGGATGGTTACAAAAAAAGTGAAATGTGCGTGGGATGTCATTATAAGGATGAACAAAACGGAGATCAGTATGATGCAGAGGATGATTTTTTTGCACCGCTGTGGGGAGGGTACCTGAACTCCTGGGATCATGAAAAGAACCTGATCTATTATATGGATCGCAATGGCAATGATGCCGTGTTTGATTATTCCGCCTTCGAATGAAGAGGGGCCTAAAAAGATGGAATTGCTATGGAAAAGAGAGTGGTGATGTGCGATAATTGAGGGCAGAGATCTGAAACGAGAAGCATACACGAAATATGAGTACAGAGAGGGTAAGCTATGAACATCCAACAGGCGAAAGACTATATCAAGGATTCCATCCGGTTGTATCTGAAAAAGGATGAGCTGGGACAGTATAAGATCCCGCTCCCTTCTCAGAGGCCCATCTTTTTGCTGGGAGCTCCGGGAATCGGAAAGACGGCGATCATGGAGCAGATCGCACAGGAGCTGGGGATTGCGCTGGTGAGCTATTCCATGACCCACCATACCAGACAGTCGGCGCTGGGGCTACCCTTCATTGTGGAAAAGCAGTTCGGACAGGAGCGTTTTTCCGTTTCGGAATATACCATGAGCGAGATCATTGCCTCCGTTTATGAGACCATGGAGGAAAGCGGGATCCGGGAGGGCATATTGTTTTTGGATGAGATCAACTGTGTATCGGAAACCCTCTCTCCCTCTATGCTGCAGTTTCTGCAGTACAAGACCTTCGGCAGACACCGTGTTCCGGAGGGATGGATCATCGTAACGGCCGGCAATCCGCCCCAGTACAACCGCTCCGTCCGGGAGTTTGATGTGGTTACCCTGGACAGACTGAAGATCCTGGAGGTCGAGGAGGACTATGAGACCTGGAAGCACTATGCCAGAGAGCGCGGCGTGCATCCTGCGATCTTAAGCTTTCTGGAGATGAAAAAGGAGTTTTTCTATCACATCGAGACAACGGTAAAGGGAAGACTCTATGTGACTGCCAGAGGCTGGGAGGATCTGTCCCGGATCATTACGCTGTATGAAGAGGAATGGCTGAAGGTGGATGAGACGCTGATCGGCCAGTACCTTCGCTCGGAAAAGATCGTAAAGGAGTTCGGTGCCTATTATGATCTGTATTGCAAATATAAAAAGGATTACCATCTGGAGGAGATCATCAGTGGCAAGGTCACTGATGAGATGAAGAAAAAAGCAGAGAGCGCGCCCTTTGATGAGCGTCTGGCGCTGACCGGAATGCTGGTGGATCGAACCCTTTCCAATATGACAGAGTGTATGGCCTTTTATGATTATCTGGCCGCATTAATGGGCTATCTAAAGCCCATGAAGAGTGTGGATCAGGATCTGACTTTGCAGATCGAAGCCCTGATCCCCCGCCTGTTGGAGGAGGAAAAAAAGCTGGCTGCAGCCGGCGCGCTGTCCCCTGCCGAGCAAAGAAAGGGCAAGCGTCTGCAGCAGTTTTTGGAAAAAGCAAAGAAAGAGATCCTGCTATCATCGGATCGTAGCCGGGATGCGGATTTTGAGGTTGTCAAAAAACTGTTTGATGAAGAGACCGAGAAGATGAAGACCCTGTCGTTTCGGATCGATTATCAGACGGAGCACATATTTGACTTTATTGCAGATGCCTTTTCACAGGGCAATGAGATGCTGATCCTGGTAACGGAACTGACCGTGAACACCCAGGCCGCCAGGTACATTGCGGCTTTCGGCTGCTCATCTTATACCAAGTACAATGACCAGCTGATGCTTTCGGCGCGCAGCGGACAGATCGCAGAGCGCATTGCAAAGCTCGAGCTATAGCCTTTTGAGTACATGCCATGAAGGATACGGAAACCATTCTAAAACAGACACCCTCTGGGCAGCTTCACTTTACAAGGACAGATGAGGGTCTGACACTGACGCTTTATGAAGGCAAGGATATGCTGCTGGATCTGGCAGAGTACTTTGAGACAAAACAGGAACAGATCATCGCGATCGGCCCCAAGGCCTTTTTCAATGCCAGGCTCCTGCAGTCGGTGATCCTTCCTTCCTCTGTAAGACAGATCGGAGACTGGGCCTTTTCCCATTGCCCGAAGCTAAAAAAGATCACTATGACAGAGGGTCCCTGTCAGCTTGGCCGGAGCCTGTTTGAAGAGGATCGAAAGCTGCGCCGGATCCTGCTTGTGCCTTCGCAAGGAGAGCCGGAGTCCGAAGAGGAAAAAAAGGACATCCGGGGCTACGGCGGTCTTTTGGCGGCCTGCGCCACCATCATGGATGCACCCTATCTTCTGACAACGGAGCGGGAGGATGATGCATTGTGGCTGTCCCGCTGGGATCAGAGGCTGATGAGCATTCTTGCCCGCGATGACATGGAGGGCTACACCGAGGTGGTCCTTTGCGGGGAAGAGGACTACGGCGGCAGCGAAAGCAATCTGGAGGAGTTTGTGCAGCGGCAGAGATGGCGGAAGGTCAGACTTTGCTTTCTGCGTCTGCTGTATGACAAAAAGTTAGCGGATGCTAACAAAATAAAGCTGCAGGAGTATCTGCTCTCCCATACCAAGGGGTGTGAGTCGGAAGAAACCTGGCTGTTTCTGGTCAGGGAAAGAGGAGAGGATCCGGAATACTGGCAGCTGTTTACGGATTTGGGATGCGTGACGGAGCAGAACTTTGATGACTGCATCACCTCCCTGCCGGAAGGGCTTGTGCAGATGCGAGCCTTTTTGCTTCGCTGGCAGTCGGAGCATCTGGCAAAGGCAGATGCCCTTGATAAACTGCAGCTGGACTGGTAGGATTTGGTATTTCCCGTCTATTTGTGATATACTAAAAGATGCGATTGGAAAGAGTCTGAAAGAGAACGATACCTATGGCTGACAAAAGGCTTTTGGCATTGGAAAAAGAGATATCGCTGCTGCCGGATGAGCTGCACCGGAGCATGGCGCAGTCGGATGCGTTTTTGCAGCAGGTATCCGGCGAGGGGAAAGGGACAAAGCTGCAGAGCCTTTCTTTGCAATTTCAGCTGCAGCGTTATGACGAGTTTCTGCAAAAACTGGATGCCTACAGAGAGAAGCTCTCTGTCCTGGGCGTTACATCCCCCGGCCAGACACCTGGAGGGATGAGCCTTGTACTTCTGGATCAGCTGCAGGCGGTTGCCATGCAGGAAAAGGCGCAGCTTGCGCCTTTGCAAAACAGCCTTTCCATGAGTGATCTGGCCCGGCAGCAGGAAGATATGGCCTCGCGGATCGCCCTGAAGGAGCGGCTTTCCATGGCCTTAAAGAAAACAAACGAGGGAGATTAACCGTTTTGAAAAAGAAACTGATTACGCTTCTTGCCATGATCCTTTGCTTTGCGGGAGTGCTCGGAGGCGTGTTTGCCACAAAGGACAGCATCGTGATCTATCTGGGGATCCGGGCATTTCGTGCCATCATGATCGCTCTTTTGGGCGTTGGCGGTGTTGCCTGCGGCGCCTATCTTGTCTCATCGGCCGTATCCGTATCCAGGCTCCAGGATCAGCTGGAGGATAAGCAAAGAGAGCAGCTGGCCATCGAGGAGATGCATAAAAAGCAGACAGCCAGACTGTCCGTGGAGGGAAAGCTGGACAATGCCACGCTTCGAAGAATTTTGATCCAGAAGGCCCAGGATGACTGGGGACTTTTGACAGGCTCCATCGAAAGCTGCACGACGCAGATGGAGATGATGGATGATTATCAGGAGCGCCTTTCCAAGCTTTTGGCGGCCAACGGAGCCGATACCCTGCATGATACGGAGGATGTGCTCGATCAGGCCGAGCAGGGAATGTGCCGCAATGTCAGAAAGGTCATCAACTACATGGAGGTGGCCAACAGCTCCCTTGCCACCGACCGGGATATGGTACAGACAAAGCTCAATCAGTGCAACACCCAGAACAAAGAGATTCTGAAGCAGACACAGGAGTTTGTGTTTGCGCTGACAGAGTATTTAAACCGGCAGGGAGATTCCAACGCGGATACCTCCATGCTGGAGCTCTATAAAAAGACGATCCTGGATGCCATCGGCGGAAATGAGGAGAAGTAAGGAGGAGTTATGAAACAATCAGTTGTTGCAAAAAAAGTGATGGCCGCATTCTTATCGGCCTCTTTGGCAGCGGGTCTTCTGACAGGCTGCGGCGGTGTCAGATCCGAAAATGATGACAGGGTCAATGCCCTTTCTCCGGACGATGCCAAAACGGAAATGGCAACGCTTTTGAAAAAGGTCAAGGTCAAGGAGGTGTCGGATCCCGTTCTGGATATTTATTCCGAGGATGTGTCCGAGGCGGATGCCCTTGCGGATATCGATACCTTTCCCATTATGGTGGAGGGCCGCGGACAGATCAATATCGAGGTGGCAGCGGCTACGGAGATGAGTGCCTCCGCACCGGATGACTGGATGAATGAGGTGGCCAAGAATTTTAACAAGGAAGGCTATACCATAAACGGCAAGTCCGTTTCCGTATCGGTTCGAAAGATCACATCCGGAGAAGCCGTAACCTATATGAATGCAGGTGCCTATGAGCCGCAGGTGTTTGCGCCCTCTAACTTTGCATGGGGAGAAATGCTCAAGGCCTCCGGGATCGGCATCACCAAGATTGAGGATCGTATCGCCGGAAATACAGCCGGGATTCTGATCAAAAAGGATGTGTATGACAAGTTCATTGAAAAGTATCAGGATGCTACGGTTGCGAATGTGCTGAAGGCTTCCAATGCAGGGGATCTGACCTTTGCCTACACAAATCCCTACACCTCCAGTACGGGACTGAATATTTTAACGGCTATGCTCAAATCCTTTGATGCGGACAATCCGCTGTCAGATACCGCAAGTGCAGAGCTGATGGAGTATCAGAAGACATCTCCGCCGGTTGCCTATACCACGGCTGTGCTCCGCAATTCCGCCAAGAAGGGCATCATCAATGCCATGGTCATGGAGGAGCAGGCCTATGTGAATACGCCGGAGTTAAAGGACTTTGTCTATATTCCCGCAGGCATCCGTCATGATCATCCCGTCTATACCTTTGACTGGGATACGGATGATGAGCAGGAAGCAGCCAGGATGTTTACAGAGTATTGTAAGAACGATAAGAGCCAGAAGCTGGCTACGGAAAAGGGCTTCAATCTGCATGATGAGTATCAGGCACAGGATCCCGGATTAAACGGGGCCGGTTATCTTTCCGCGCAGAAGCTCTGGAAGCAGAATAAGAACGGCGGAAAGCCGATCATCGCGGTATTCGTTGCCGACGTTTCCGGATCCATGGACGGTGAGCCGCTAAATGCCCTCAAGAGCTCCCTGATCAACGCATCCTCCTATATCGGATCGGATCACTACATCGGTCTTGTCAGCTATGCTTCCGATGTGACCATCAACCTGCCCATCGCGCAGTTTGATGCTACCCAGAGAGCCTACTTTGCAGGTGAGGTCAAGAACCTTTCCGCAGTGGGCGGTACCGCAACCTATGATGCGGTCCTGGTGGCCATGAATATGCTCCAGGAAAAGGCAAAGGAGATCCCCGATGCCAAGATGATGCTCTTTGTTCTGACAGATGGTGACCAGAACGAGGGCTGGAGCCTGAACCGTGTTACCGGTATCGTAGGCGGTCTGCAGATCCCGGTTTACACCATCGGCTACAACTACACCAACACGGACGATCTCGAGCGCCTTTCCAACATCAACGAAGCCGCCCTGATCAAGGCCGGCAGCGATGACATCGCAAACCAAATTAGGAATTTGTTTAACGTGCAACTTTAAAGTTTCGATTCGCAGGAAAATGGGATTGACGGGCGAGCTTGCAAGCTTGCTTGGCAAGCTCGTCTGTTAATCCTATTTTGTTCCTGCGAAGCAGGAACCTGCGAATCACAAAGAGCAGTATAGGAACATACTATGTCAGACCCAAGAACCTACAAACAGAATAGACGCGACCAGTTCTGGGATACTTTCCTGCAGCTTCGGGAGGATCCCGTGGTCCTTTCCTTGCAGAAATATCCCAACCACCGGGTGTCCAATCTGTACGATCACAGCTCCCGGGTGGCACTTTGCGCCTACGATCTGTCCAGGAGGCTTCATATCAAGGTGGACGGAGAGGCACTGGCCAAGGGTGCGATGCTGCACGATTTTTACCTGTATCATGCCCAGAGCAACCACAGCATTACCTATCGGGAGCATCTGATGAAGCATCCCCATGTGGCGCTGGACAATGCCAAAAAACATTTT
>JAILHW010000231.1 GCA_024695605.1 Lachnospiraceae bacterium
AGTGTTTATTGTAAAATATAAATGTAGGTTGTTGCAGACCCCAAATGCAGAAAGTTGCAGAGCAAAAATGTAGGTGATTGCAACTGCATTTTGTAGGTAATTGCAAACTTCTATGGCATCCTCGGAAAGGGAGGCGCCAAAAAAGATTGGTAGCCCCCGAGTCGGATACTAAATGATCCATTGCGGACATACTGACAATTCTATATTCTTGGAGTGTTGTACCAATCAATACTACAAGGAGGAAAGGAGTATGACATCAATGGATCAGATCCATCGTATCAGAGACTTATACTATGGGCAAGACAAATCTCTGAAAGAAATCGCCGATATCGAAAAAATCGACTGGCGTACTGCCCGCAAATATGTGGACATGGAGGACTTTAATGAAGCCCCTCCCAGCCCTGATGAGGAACAACACTCATCAAAGCTTGACCGGTTCAAGCCGATCATTGACAAATGGCTCTTAGAGGATAAGAAAGCCCCCCGAAAGCAGCGCCATACTGCTAAAAGAGTCCATAAGCGCCTCAAGGACGAAGTAGAGGGATATGATTGCTCATATCGCCTGGTAGCCACCTATGTGGCAGAAAAGAAGAAAGAACTCCGTCTTAAAAAACAGGAGGGATATCTTCCTCTTGAGCATCATCCGGGAGAAGCACAGGCTGATTTTGGCTATGCCGACTTCTACGAAAATGGCAAGCTTCATCATGAGGCGAAGTATCTTGTCCTCAGCTTTCCATACAGCAATGGCGGATATCTCCAGCTCAACTACGGTGAAAACATGGAATGCCTGCTGGAAGGCCTGGTGGCAATGTTCGAATACATTGGCGGCGTTCCCACTGAGATCTGGTTCGATAACACCAGAACTATTGTCACCGAGATCATCAAAAGCGGCGGGCGCGAAGTTACCGAACGTTTCCAGCGTTTCTGTGAGCATTACCGTTTTAAGCCGGTCTTTATGAATCCAGAGTCCGGTCACGAGAAGGGTAATGTCGAGAATAAGGTCGGTTATCTGCGCCGCAATGAGCTCGTCCCGGTTCCCAGGTTTGAACAGCTGACTGTAAAGAACAGGGAGTTGCTTACCGCCTGTGATAAGGACATGGAACGCGAGCATTACGATGATGAGGATGACCGTTTTATCTCTGAATTATTCCAGAAAGATAAAGCTGCATTGCTGCCTCTTCCCTCGGTTTCGTTTGATACGTCCCTCTATACGACCGCCAGGACGGATAAATACGGCAAGTTTACTCTTGACTCAGGAAAGCACCGTTATTCCGCATCACCCGCTTTCTGTGAAGAGACCGTGCGTTTGCATATCACATCCGCAGAAGTGATAGTCATGGACAGTGACCTTCATGAGGTGGTCAGGCACCACAGGCTGTATGGCGATGAACATGAAAGCATGGACTGGATCCCATACCTTCGCTACATAGCCCGTAAACCCCGTTCCCTCAAGAATAGCGGCATTTATGACATGATGCCGGAGAACATGCGGATTTACATGGACGGCTGCGAAAGCAAAGACCGCGGAAGAGTTCTTAGGGTCCTTGCTGAACTGACTGAGCGCAGCGGCTTCGAAAGCGCACTGACAACTGTAAACAAGGCTATTGAGCATCAGGCGACCGATCCTGACAGCCTTATGAGCCTTTACAGACGAACATATATGGATGTTCCGCCATTGCCTCCGATTGAAACTACAGAGGCTATCCCGAAGATGAAGCTGATCATGTTCCCTTCAGATCTTACGGTTTTGGATGCCGTACTTGCGAAGGGAGGTGCATCAAATGGCTGACCTTAAGGAATCCATTGCAGCATGCTGCAAGCAGCTGAGGATATCCACTAATTTCGCTGAAAGGGCCATGTCCCAGGAAGGAGATACAAACCAGGAATACCTTTACAACCTTTTGAGCAATGAAGTTAAATACAGAACCGAGCGGCGCAAAACAAAGCTTATTAATACCGCAGGATTTCCAAAGATGTATGAGCCCGGGCAATTCAGGACAGATGAGATCGACTTTCCATCCGGGGTCTCACTGAAATCCCTCCTGGGTTTGGAATTCTACCATAAGGGTGAGAATCTCATCTTTTACGGAAGCACGGGAACCGGAAAGACAATGCTTTCCACGTTAGTAGGAATTGCAGCCTGTAACGCAGATATACCGGTGAAATTCTATCGGACTGCTGGGCTTATCAATCTCTTTTCTGAGAGCAAAGCCAAAGGAAGCCTTGGGGCTTTGAAAAAGAAGCTTAATGCTGCCCAAATCCTGATACTTGACGAATTCGGATACGTGCCATATGACCGCACCGGAGCGCAGCTCCTGTTTGATTATCTGTCTGAAATCCATGAGCAGAAATCTGTGATCCTTAATACGAATCTGGAATTCTCCCAGTGGGTCAACGTTTTATATGACGAGCGTATGACCACGGCACTTATAGGACGCCTTACACATCATGTAGAACTCATACTCTTCCCCGGTGGAAACAACCGTTTAAGGGAATCGAGCATCAATGAAGCATGGGGCAGGATTAACACTCAGGAGGTTGGTAATTATGGCGAGAAATAAGGTTTTCAATGTACACGATCTATATCCGAAAGACTATTACTTTGACTACAAGGCTTTTTATGCCGATCCAGAAGGTATGTATTTACACCGGATGACATAGCTTATTATAACGCGATGGAACTCGAACGCTATGAGCAGGAGGTTCCTATGACCTACTACGAAAAGACACTCCTGCGCAAATGGGTCATCGCCGGACACAGTCCACATGAGATGCCGCCTTCAAGGTATCTTTGCCTCACCGGTTCTGAACCCTATGATTTCCTCGATATCCACCGTATGGATAAAGAGATCCGGCGGGACATGAAGGGCATGAACAAGGATGAGCAGAAAGCCTATCTCATGGAATATATGGGATGGACGGATGACGAACCATCCACCGAAGGCACAGATTTCATAGAGCCTTCGGAATGGGATCAAGACCATCCATTCGGTTTATAAAAGTAACTCGATAACTGTATGTCAGCATTGGATGTGCCGGTCTTAACCGGCCGGCATAACCCTTTGCAATAACCTACAAAATGTAGGTGCAACAACCTACAAAACCGTTTTGCAACAACCTACATTTTATTTTGCAACTTTCTACAAAAGGGGCTTGCAAAAAACA
>JAILHW010000244.1 GCA_024695605.1 Lachnospiraceae bacterium
GACCGGCTGGGCACGTTCCGCGATCCTGAACATCGCACACAGCGGCAAGTTTACCTCCGATCGTACCATCCAGCAGTATGTGGATGAGATCTGGCATCTGGACAAGGTGACGCTGCCGAAAAAGAGAACCGTAAAAAAGAGTGCCGAATAAGCTTTTACCCACCCGCTTTCTGAGAGGAAGGCGGGTGGATTTTCCTAAGCAGGCAGGATCATACAGAGGGGATTTTGCGGAAAATGGCCGAGATTTTACGGGATTTTCCGGATCTGAAAGAAAACTGTAGGTTTTGATGCGGTCGCTTCTTATAGGACCGCATTTTCCTTCTTGACAACGCACAGGCCATATGCGGACAAAGAGGAAGCATTGTCTGTGGAAAGGAGGCAGAAAAAATGATGCGAACATCCAAAAGACTGACAGCCCTGTTTCTGGGGCTGATGATGACGATTACGGCGCCCTTATCGGTCATGGGTGAGACCACAGTGGAGACCGGGGCAATTCAAAACGAGGAAAAGGATGCCCTTCCTTCCTATGCGAAGGCGGTCATGAATCTGAGCTTTGATCAGGCAAAGGAGTTTAAGGAGGGCGAAAACACAGCCTTTTCCACCTACGGACTCTGTGCCGCCCTTTCGGTGCTTACCAACGGCGTATCCACATCATCCCCCAATCATCAAAAGCTTCTTTCTCTGCTGGGAGCCAAGTCCTTGGAGGAATTAAATGCCCAGAATCAGGTATTTTTATCCAAGACCGACTATGGATGCGAAAATACCTTCCGCAGCATAGATCTGCTGCTGGTGGATAAATCCGTGGCCGGCAAGGAAGGCATAAAGAGTGCGTTTATGACCCGGGTCAGTGAAAAATATCCCATCACTGCACGGACGGCAGATTTTCAGAACAATCTGGCAAAGGAAAAACAGCTGATCAAGGAAGCGGTCAGCGAAGCCACCAACGGGTTTTTACCGGACTATGAATCCATAGCCGATGAAGAGACCAAGGTGGATCTGATGAACATCACTTATTTCAAGGGGAAATGGATGTATCCCTTTGAAAAGAAGGATACAAAACAGAAAAAGTTTACCAACTTCAAGGGAAAGACCAAAAAGGTCCCCATGATGCGAAAGACCTTTGATGAGCAGATCCGTTACTATGAGGATAAGCATTTCAGAGGTATCATCCTTCCCTACTCCGCCAAAACAGAAGCGGGCACTTTTTCTCAAAACAGGGCGGAAATGTATGTGATCCTGCCCAAAAAGAAGACCTCCACCAAGGGCGTGAAGCAATGGAATCAAAAAAGTGCGGCTTATAAGCGCCGGTTTTTGAAAAAACTTCGCAATGCCCGGACCTACAATATCGTCAATCTGTTACTGCCCAGCTTTGAGACGGACGTAACCCTTTCCCTGGAGGATCTGATGGAAAAGGAGGATCTGGGAGGCCTCTTTGGCAGCAATGCGGGGATCAATGAGATCGTAGAGCAGCCCCTCTGTGTCAGCGCCATCAGCCAGAGGACCAAGATCAAGGTAGATGAAGAGGGAACCGAGGCGGCAGCGGTTACCGAGATCGCTGCGAAGTGCACGGCTATCATGAACCCGCCGAAAAAACCGGTTTACAACTTTTGCTGCAAGGTACCCTTTGTCTATATGATCTGTGATACCAACGGCATGCCGATCTTCTGCGGATCGGTATCCAACCTTTGATCAGACCAAGCGGGACGCCGGCTGTTGAAAAAAGCAGTAATAGAAAAAAAGACAGGAAACATTATGAACACGATCATTTTTGATATCGGAAATGTGCTGGTGGATTTTGACTGGCCTTCCTTTGTGAAACGAACCGTCAAAAGCGAGGAGGCGATCCGCCTTTTAAACAAGGTCCTCTGGGAGGATGAGCTCTGGAAGGAAATGGATCGGGGCGCCTTTGCAGAAGGAACCGTCCGCAGGGAGCTGATCTCGGCCTGCAAGGGCTTTGAGACGATCGCAGAAGAGGTGTATGCCAGACTGGGAGAGACCCTGGAGCTGTTTCCCTATACCGAGGACTGGCTTCGGGAGCTGAAACAAAAGGGATATCGTCTGTTGTATCTGTCCAACTATTCCCATTACATGATCCGCAAAAAACCGGAGGTTCTTGCGTTTACAAGGCTGATGGACGGCGGAATCTATTCCTGCGATGTAAAGCTTCTCAAGCCGGATCTGGAGATCTATGACAGACTTACAAAGGCCTATGACTTAGAGCCTTCCAAGTGTTTGTTTTTGGATGACCGCTTCATCAATGTGGCGGGGGCAAGAGAGTATGGCTTTTTCGCGATGCAGTTTACAACGTTTCAGGAGATGAAGCCGAAGATTGATGCCTTCCTGGCAGAGCACCTGCCGCCCGATCAGGAGTGAGGGAGTACACAGAGGAAAGCCGTTTGGATGGAACAATAGATAAGGGAGAGCAGAGGATAGATGAGAACAATTGATGCCCAAAGGATCACGGATACGGTGGCAGAGCTTTGTATTCGGGCCAACCATTTTTTAACACCGGATATGGAGCAGGCCCTGCAGGGCGCCGCAGGGGAGGAAAAATCTCCGGTGGGATGCACCGTACTGAGCCAGCTGCAGGAGAATCTGAAGATTGCAGGAGAGGATATGATCCCCATCTGCCAGGACACCGGAATGGCTGTGGTCTTTCTGGAGATCGGCCAGGATGTCCATATTGAAGGCGGCGATCTGACGGATGCCGTCAATGCGGGCGTCAGGAAAGGATACGTGGACGGATATCTTAGAAAAAGCGTGGTCTCGGATCCTTTGCTTCGGGAAAATACAAAGGACAATACACCGGCGATCCTGCATACCACGATCGTAAGCGGCCAGCAGATCAGGATCACGGTAGCGCCTAAGGGCTTCGGCAGTGAAAATATGAGCCGCATCTTTATGCTCAAGCCCGCAGACGGCATAGAGGGCGTCAAGGAGGCCATTCTGACGGCGGTTCGGGATGCAGGTCCCAATGCCTGCCCGCCCATGGTCGTGGGCGTTGGCATCGGCGGCACCTTTGAGAAGTGCGCCCTGCTTGCCAAGCAGGCCCTGACAAGAGACCTGTCGAAAAGATCAAAGCTGCCTCATATCGCAGCACTCGAGGAGGAGATGCTTTCTCGCATCAACAGGCTGGGGATCGGACCCGCGGGCCTTGGCGGCACCACCACCGCACTTGCTGTGAACATCAATACATATCCGACCCACATCGCCGGCCTTCCCGTGGCAGTCAATATCTGCTGTCATGTGAACCGGCATGCGGTGGCCATC
>JAILHW010000064.1 GCA_024695605.1 Lachnospiraceae bacterium
CTGCAGATGGTTCTCTTCTGCAAATGGTTCTCTTCTGCAGATGGTTCTCTCCTGCAAATGGTTCTATCCCTCTATGATCCGATTCATCTCCCGGGCGAAATCTTCCATGTAAGCATTCTGTTCCATCTTTAATGCTTCCGAGGTGACCCCTTCAATCGTCTCCGATTTTATGAAGTGAAGCTGTTTCAACGCCTTTTCTGTCTTGATTGCAATTTGCGTATACTCCGGTCCGATCATGAGTAATTTCACTGCCTCCTCAGGCTTTAGATACCCGCTGCTCAGGATACCCAATGTATCAAAAATCGTATCATTGGCGATCGGCCCGATCACGACATCGACCGTCAAAACATCATTTGCCCTTCGGTTGTTGAAGATGTACTGAAACCAATCGGTGCTGCGTGCGAATTTATGAATGAGCAGTCCGGTTTCATCGAACTCATATTGGTTTACTACAGCATTCTGCCTCGCCCAACGATATGTAAAGTCTCGATCCGGAGTCAGATAAAACCCCCAGCCGAAGTCTGCATTTTTTCTGCCATAATGGATATCCGGATTTCTGATCTCCTTTGTGCCGGTATGATAAAGAATCATTTTCCCCTCTCCCCTTTCTTCTTTGATCCGATGTCATCCTTACAAGTTTGACGCGATTGATGTCCTCCTTACAAACTTGACGCGATCTGATGTCCTCCTTGCAAGCCTGATGCGATCGATATCATCCTTGCAAGCCTGAAGCGATCGATGTCATCCTTAACAAGCCTGAAGCGATCGATGTGTTTCTATCACCGAAAAAAGTCAAACCGTTCAATCCGGCTGCTGTCCGTCATGCGCCTTCCATGCGCATTCGGTAAGCCTGATGTTACTGAACACCGCGGTAAAGGATGAATCCTCAGGTGAGCAGGCATATACGCCAAACCTGATCGTTCCTGCCCCTTCATGCATATGGCAAACACGCATCTGTTTCCACCTGACTCCATCTTCCGAGCACTCGATACAGTAATCATCTTCCCTGCGGCTCAAACGGTACCACATGGTTTTGACATCAGCCGGTATCTCCGTGGTAGCCCAGTCTGAATACCCATGATTTGTAACAACGCTTCCGAGATGCTGAAATTCTTCGTTTTCAAACTCGATAGAGCCCTTTAACCAATTATCACTGTCCAGGTACATCACGATCCCACATTGGTCAAATCTGTGATTGCTTTCTTCAAACGATGTCTGAACAACAAAGCTGAAATACTTTTCCTCTGTTTCCATCTGAAACACCGGAGCATTATCATTCCGAAAATGGTAGTATGTTCTCTGCCAGAGATCTGTATGCGGTGACGTGGTCACGCTTAAGGAATCTCCTTCGATCACATAATGCTTCGGTTCTCTTGTCCAAACAAAATCATCAAGCCTCATAGTCTCCTCCTTTTTCCGTTACCTTCCCAATTTTGATTTTCCTCGCAGCTGCAGGATCAAAACTCCCGCAAATACCAGCCACCCCAAAAGACTGATCACAGCTCCCGCTCCCAGAAGGGGCGTATGATACACAAGCTTTATCTCATGTGCTCCCGCAGGCAGCATGACTCCCATATTCTTGATGTTTACCCGCAAAAGCTTCGCAGGCGCTCCGTCCAGATATGCCTCCCAGCCGTCGGAATACGGGAAGGAAAAACATAACAGCTCCTCTTTTGAAGCGGTGATTTCGGCGCTGATCTCATCCCGTGCGATGGTGAGCGTTGCATCCTCCGTATCGCTTTTTCGCTCTGCGATCATAGACGGATATTCGTCCATCGGCAGATACAGGATCCTCAGATCATCATATGTATAAACGCCCTGGTTAGAAAACGCAATCTCAATCTCATGAAGCGTCTCGGAACGGTTTGTCAGGCACAGGGTATAATCATGCACGCCCCGGTAGTAACGGGTATTTGGAATATTATGCGTAAGTACCCGCTCCTGGCCGTCCGCCTTAACCCAAAGCTCCACCTGGGTGGGACCACCTTTCCCCGAAAGCGTCTCGTAGTTTAGGTTCTCGATCACCAGATAGGGCTCGCAGTTCGGATAGGTTTCAAAGGATAACCGTATGCCGCTCTCCTTTTTTCCGACTGTGATCTTGTTTTTGGAAGCCGTTACCTTCTTGCCCACGGTCTCCATGGTATAGTCCACTTCTCTGGCACTCTCTATGGCAGAGCCCTCCGAAAGTCCCTCTACCGGGGACTCTGTGATGGCATGCTCAAGCATTGCCATCTGTCTGCCGGGCGCGGAAAGCCGTTTGGCCTCCTCTTCGGTAATGAAGCTGTCATAGGTGGTCAGGGCCGATACCGCATAGTCATTGGTGTAGATCTGATATTGATCCTTCTTTTTCCCCTTGTTCTTATTTCCCAGATCTATCGTCCGTGAGAACGAAAATCCATAGGGCACATTTAAGGGGTTCTTTTCCTTCGTCACATAGTAGCGCACCGCCGAGAGGGTCGTAGGAATCGTCTTTAAATGATACCCATAGCTTTGGAACGCAAAATCCTCTCCCGTCTGGAAAAAGTCGATATACCTGGACTGATAGGGATTGGAAATGGACCAGTAGTATGCCGTTGTGGAGTTGCCCGCAAGAAGGGCCGTGTTCCACTCGGAAAACTCCTCGTCTCCACCGAACCGGTAAAAGGTATCGATGCCATCCTCCTTAGCCGCCACTTTCGCTGCTCCGCCCTGGCTTCTTTTGATGCTTCTTTCCAGCTCCCTGTTTTTCAGGGATGCACTGGCATAGTCAGCGCCATAGGGGGAATACAGCTCTGCCGCCATGGCGATGATCCCTGCGATGCAAAGCCCCGGCAGGATTCCGCTTTGAATCCATGTCTTGTTCTTTTGTTCCTGCTTATTCTTTTGTTCCTGCTTATTCTCTTGTTTATTCTCCTGCTTCTTCTCCTGTTTTTTCTCCTGTTTCTTCTCCTGCTTTTGTTCCTGTTTCTTCTCCTGCTTTTGTTCCTGCTTCTTCTCCTGCTCCTTCTCCTTCTCCTGTTTCTTTGTCCTGTCTTCTACTGCCGCACCCCAGAACCCGCAGAGCAAAAACGCGATCCCGATGGCGCCGTTGGCCAGCACGCAGGCAAAGTCCTCCGGATTGTCAAACACATAGGTCAGCACCGCCGTCAAAAGCAGGTAGGCTCCAAAGATTCCGCAGGTGATCAGCCGCGTTTTTTTGTCAAGCTGTAAAAACGGCTCCCACATCCCGGTAAACAGGATGCAGACCAGCAGGGCAAAGGCCCAGGTCCAGCGGTTTGAAACATAGGAAAACCCATTCAAAATCTGCCCAAAGGCTGGGATCAGCAGCATGATCACAGATGCTGCAAGAAGCGCTGTTAATGACCGGTTTTCTTTCCTCTTCCACGCCCCGGTTTGGAAAAACAGCACCGTGCCCACCAGCACGGGCGTTGAGGTTCCGATCCTGGTCCAGTAGATATTTCCGGGCTTTATGAGAAATGAAGCAAGGCGCATATAGTACTTCAGCGGATAGAAAAGCTGCAGGCTGTTGCCCCCGGCCATTCTTTCATCCTTAAGGAAGATCCCCAGAACGGGCACCAGCACCACGGCCGCCATGGCCACGCCAAGCACGGAAGATGCTGCCAGGATAAGAAACGGCTTTGCGCCCTCCTGTTTTCGTTTTCCGTAAAGATCCAGCCAGCGGACCGCCACATAGAGCACCACCACCAGCACCAGCATATAAAAGAAATAGAAATTGGAAAGGGCGGATACGCATACCGCCAGGATGAAGACGGCGGGACGTCTTTTTTTGAAGATCCTCTCCACGCCCAACAATAGAAGCGGCAAATACAGCAGGGGATTTAAGAAAAAGATGTGCCGGTTCAGATTGTAAAGCGACCAGTCACAAAATGCATAGCAAAGAGCTCCCGCCCAAAGTGCAAAGGCAGACGTCTTTTTGTCTGCAAACACCTCCCGGTAAAACAGGATGAATGCCGCACCCGCCAGAGCCAGGCGCATGAAAACGGAAACATAAAAATACAGATACATCGTAGAACGGGTAAAGAATACGGTAAACAGCGCAAAGGGATCTCCCAGGACATAATAGTGAAAGGCCTGGAACACGTCTGCCCCTTCTCCTACGGATACGTTGAAATGGGGAAAGGCCGTCTTTGTGCCGGAAAACACTGCCCTGATGCCGCCTCGCAGGTATTCACCATACCAGACCGCCGCCTTATAGTGCTGGGTCAGTCCGTCATGCTCCCAGCAAAGGCTCCTGCCATCGGACCAAAACCACAGGGTCACAAGGCCATATACCGCGGTAAAGACCGCTATGTAGATCAGCCAGAACTTTCTTTGGCTCATACTCTGCTTTTTGCTTTCTTCCATCCTCGTCCTCATACCAAGAATCCGGTGTCCACTGCTCTTTCAAACAGCGAAGCACCGGATCTGTTCATGCTATCACATTTGTATGTTCAAAAACCGATCCCATAGGATCAAAGGCTCAGACTCAGCCTACCTGTCCGGCCAGCACGCTCTCGGCTTCCTTGAGACAGTCTGCAATGCCTGCGGGGTTCTTACCGCCGGCCTGGGCCATATTCGGTCTTCCGCCGCCGCCACCGCCGACCTTTCCGGCAATGGCCTTGATCAGGTTGCCGGCATGTGCACCTGCATCAATGGCACCCTGGGTTGCCATCACCATGAGGTTCACTCTTCCGCCGTCTTCGGATGCCAGAACCACAACGCCTTCACCGATCTTTTCCTTCAGCTGATCGCCCAGATCACGAAGGCCATTCATATCCACACCGGACAGTGCCGTAGCCAGAAGCTTCACACCGCCGATCTCCTTTACCTGATCGGTCACATCTCCGAGCGCCTCCTTGGCAGCTGCACTCTTTAAGGCTTCATTCTCACTCTGCAGGCTCTTCATCTGCTCCTGCAGATGACGGATCCGCTCCGTGAGGTTATCGGGAGAGGTCTTCAAAAGCGCTGCAGCCTCTGCAAGCTGCCCCTCCAGCTTCTGATAGTAGGTATTGACATTGGTACCGGTGATCGCCTCGATCCTTCGGATACCTGCTGCCACACCGCCCTCGGACAGGATCTTAAAGCTGCCGATCCGTCCCGTATTATCCACATGGGTACCGCCGCAAAGCTCTACGGAGAAATCACCCATGGAAACCACTCTGACGCTGTCGCCATACTTCTCGCCAAACAGTGCCATGGCACCTGTCTTTTTCGCATCCTCAAGGGACATCTCCTGTGTCGTCACGGGAAGTGCCTCTGCGATCTTTGCATTGACGATGGCTTCTACCTGCTCCAGTTCCTCCTTTGTCACAGCCTGACCATGGGAGAAGTCAAATCTGGTTCTCTCGCAGTCCTGGAAGGAGCCCTTCTGCTCTACATGATCCCCCAGTACATCCCGCAGGGCCTTCTGCATCAGATGGGTCGCACTGTGATTTCTGCAGGTACTTGCTCTGCGGCCTTCATCTACCAGAAGGGTTACGTTCTCGCCCTTGGCAAAGCTGCCCTGCTTCATCACACCGATATGCGCCACTCTTCCCTTGGGAAGATGCATGGTGGATTGTACTTCAAATACGGCCGAACCGCTCTGGATCAGACCGGTGTCGCCTTCCTGTCCACCCTTGGTGGCATAGAACGGCGTCTTGTCACAGATCACGGTGCCCTCGCTTCCCTCTGTCAGCGTATCGGAAAGTGTATCGCCGCTTGCAAGTGCCAGGATCACGCCCTGATCCTTTGTGGTCTCATATCCCGTAAAGGTGGTTGTGATCTCGTCACCAAGGCTGTCAAATACGGAGGTCTCGGCGGATTTCTGAGAGAAGTTCGCATGCTCACGGGCCTGCTTCTTCTGTGCCTCCATAGCCTCCTTGAAGCCTGCCTCATCTACGCTCAGTCCCTCTTCCTCTGCAAGCTCTACCGTAAGCTCATACGGGAAGCCGAAGGTATCATACAGATAAAAGGCATTTTTGCCGTCGATCGTCTTGGAGTCGCCCTGTTCGGACAGGATCTTCTTAAACTCCTTCATTCCGTTTTCCAGGGTTGCCTCAAAACGGGCGATCTCTTTTTTCAGCTCATCCAGAATGAACGCTCTGTTTTTGGTAAGCAGCGGGTAACTATCCGCAAATACATCATCAATATAAACAGCTGCTGCAGAAAGGATCTGCTCGGTTTCCAGATTCAGCACCTTGGCATGTCTGACCGCACGGCGGATCAGACGGCGAAGCACATATCCGGGACCGCCGTTTGCGGGAAGCAGCTTTGCCTCATCTCCGATCAGCATCACGGAGGTGCGAAGGTGATCCGCTACGATACGCATGGATCTGGTAAGCTTTTCATCCTCTCCGTACTTCTTTCCGGAGGCCTTCTCAATGCTGGAGATCACGCCTGTGAACAGATCGGTCTGATACACATCATCAATGCCGTTTAAGAACATCAGGTTTCTCTCAAGTCCCCAGCCGGTATCTACATTTTTCTTGGCAAGCGGAAGGAGGGTTCCGTCCTTTTGCTTGTCATACTGCATAAATACATCATTACCGATCTCGGTATATTTGCCGCAATGACATCCGGGTCTGCAATCCGGTCCGCAGGGCTCCTGGTCGGAAACATAGAACATCTCGGAATCCGGTCCGCAGGGACCATACTCAAGGCCCCACCAGTTATCCTCCTTGGGCAGGAAAAATACATTTTCGGGCTTAAAGCCGGACTCGATCCTGTACTTGGCTCCCTCTTCGTCTCTGGGTGCGTTCTCATCCCCTTCGAATACGGTAGCCGCCAGATGATCGCGGTCAAACTGAAACACTTCTGTCAGAAGCTCATAGCTCCACTGGCAGCGCTCCTTCTTGAAGTAATCTCCAAGGCTCCAGGAGCCCATCATCTCAAAGAAGGTCAGATGGCTCTTATCGCCCACACCATCGATATCATTGGTACGCACGCAGCCCTGTACATTGCAAAGCCTCGTGCCGAGCGGATGGGGCTTGCCCAACAGATAGGGCATGATCGGCTGCATACCTGCTACATTGAACATCGCTCCGGTAGAGCCGTCGGACACCAGCGAAACCGCTCCTACATCCTTGTGTCCTCTTTTTTCATAAAACTCGATCCACTCTTTTCTCAGTTCTTTTGATGTAATCTTTCTCATACTGTCCTCACATTAAAACGTAAACTTGTCAGCAAAATAAGCACCCAAATCTGCGATGGCAACACGCTCCTGTTCCATGGAATCTCTGAAGCGGACGGTTACGCAGCCGTCGGTCTCGGAATCGAAATCATAGGTGATGCAGAACGGTGTTCCGATCTCATCCTGTCTGCGGTAACGCTTGCCGATGTTTCCTCTGTCATCGAATTCGCAGTTATAGGTCTTGGAAAGCTCCTGATAAATCTTCTCAGCACCCTCATTGAGCTTCTTGGACAGCGGCAGTACACCGATCTTCACCGGTGCCAGTGCAGGATGGAAGTGCATCACGGTACGCATATCCGGATTCTCCTCCGTGCCGATGTTCTCCTCATCATAAGCTGCGCAAAGGAAGGCCAGAACCACTCTGTCCGCACCCAGCGAAGGCTCGATAACATAAGGCACATACTTTTCATTCTTGGTATCATCAAAGTAGGACATGTCCTGTCCGGAGGTATTCTGATGCTGGGTCAGATCGTAATCGGTACGATCGGCGATACCCCAAAGCTCTCCCCACCCAAACGGGAATAAGAACTCGATATCCGTGGTGCCCTTGGAATAGAATGCAAGCTCTGCAGGATCATGATCACGCAGTCTCATCTCCTCTTCCTTGATACCCAGGCTCATCAGCCAGTCACGGCAGAACCCTCTCCAATACCGGAACCACTCCAGATCTGTTCCTGGCTCGCAGAAGAACTCCAACTCCATCTGCTCAAACTCTCTGGTACGGAAGGTAAAGTTTCCGGGTGTGATCTCATTTCTGAAGGACTTTCCGATCTGTCCGATCCCGAAGGGGATCTTCTTTCTGCTGGTCCTCTGTACGTTCTTGAAGTTTACGAAAATACCCTGTGCGGTCTCGGGACGCAGATATACGGTATTCTTGGCATCCTCGGTGACTCCCTGGAAGGTCTTGAACATCAGATTGAACTGTCTGATATCGGTAAAGTTGTGCTTGCCGCAGGTCGGGCAGGGTACATTGTGATCCTCGATGAACTGCTTCATCTCCTCATTGGAGTATGCATCAATGGGCTTCTCAAGGGTGATATTGTTCTCCCCTGCATAGGCCTCGATGATCTGGTCTGCACGGAATCTCTCATGGCACTCACGGCAGTCCATCAAGGGATCGGAAAAACCGCCCAGATGTCCGGAAGCAACCCAGGTCTGGGGATTCATCAGGATCGCACAGTCCACGCCCACATTGTAGGGACTCTCCTGGATGAATTTCTGCCACCAGGCTTTCTTTACATTATTTTTGAGCTCCACACCCAGGTTTCCGTAGTCCCAGGTATTGGCCAGTCCGCCGTAGATCTCAGAGCCGGGGTAGATAAAGCCTCTTCCCTTCGCCAGTGCAATGATCTTGTCCATTGTTTTTTCCATACATGTATCTCCTTTTTCATTTATTATTGTTGCATTTATCCGGCCTTTGCCTAATAGATCACAAATCCGATGCTCTCATCCTCTTCCGGTTTGACTGCCTTATTCGGCGCTGCCAGCACAAGGTCGGTGCCGATCCCCTTGATCTCTGTAGGCGTTATCACCTGCATGGCTTCCTCAAAGACCACGATCTTAGCATCTCCCATACCGGATAAGGTTTCCGGCGAAAGCGCCGTATCCTCCGGCGTTTTCATCTCGGGGAGCACATAGCCCGCTGCCACAGCTTCGGCCACGGTCCCGCAAAACAGCTCTCTTTGGTTAAAGTCAGCGTACAAGCCGGCCGTATCATATTCAATGGTTACCCGAAGGTTTTTATCCTCGGATAAGGTATAATCCTTCAGCCTGATCTTTGCTTCATCACCACTGCCGCCTACCTCTGCGATCTTTTGCTCGATCTGTCCCTTCAGCTCCTCTGCATTGTAGTAGCTCTGGGAAAAATCCTCCACGATCAGCTGGGTCAGCTTTCCGTTTTTATCGATCCGGATCCCGTTTCCATCCGGCATCTCTCCTGCGCCCGGGCCAAAGGAACAGCCCGCCAGGAAAACGGCTGAAAGCAACAGACTAAGGACACGTATCAGATATTTTTTCATGTTTCTGTCCCAAATCATATCTATATGCTGCACACAAGTGCATATTATACTTGAAAACTTCCTAATTTTCAACTGTTATGACATCATCCAGTACATAACCAAAGGACGGCGCCGAAGCCTCCTTATTTTCCTCAAAGCCATCCTCCAGATTGATGGTATCCGACGGATCATAGGGATTGGTTCCCGTATAAGGTCCCTGGAACACCGTTTTTCCGGTGGTTGCGAACTGTCTGGTCAGCTTGTCGATCTGGTTCTGGGTTCCGGGTGCCGCGATATGCTCATTGAGCTCCATCATCTGTACCCAGTCCTTCTCAAAGCCGGCACCGATATCATTGCCGTGTACATGCCCCTTCACCTGATCCTCGATCTGCTTGCCTGCAATAACGGCCTTGATCGCTCCCTCAATATAAGGGGTCCAGTTGATCCTGGTACTGATCAGGGACGTCGTGGGCGCCACGTCGATCATGCTCTGGTTGTATCCCACATGGAACACGATCTGTTCCTTCGAGCCTTCCTCACAGGCCACAGCCGGGCCGATGGTATCGGAATGCTGGGAGATCACAACGCACCCCTCATCGATCAGCTCCTGCGCCAGCTGTTTTTCCACATTGTAGGCCGACCAGGAATCTGCATATTTGACATACATCTTTGCCTCGGGAACAATGCTGCGGATCCCAAGCAAAAATGCCGTATATCCGGAGATCACTTCCGCATAGGGGTAAGCACCCACATAGCCGATCTTGATGCTGTCACGCTCAAGCTCGCCCTTCTGGATCAGCTCCGAAAGCTTCATCCCCGCTACCACGCCTGCAATATACCGTCCTTCGTAGATCTCTCCCATAAAGGTGTGATAGTTTTTCAGCACCGGATCGGTATTGGCATTGGCACACGTCGCCTGGCAGACCTGCACATTCGGATGCTTTTCGGCAAACTCCTTGGCCTTTTCTCCGTAGCCGTAGCTGGTGGTAAAGATCATATCCACCTGCTGCTCGGCAAGCTCGTCCAGCGCATCCTGAATCCTTTCCTCTTTGACATTGGCCTTGACGATGGTCACGATGCGCTCTCCAAGCTCACTTTCGATCTGCTCCTGGGCCCGGATAAAATTGGCCGTATAGGGGGTACTCTCATCTCCGTCATAGACAAAGCCTACGCGAAGTGCCCGCTCGTCCCGGCCGCCCCTGAGCAGCAATAGGTGTACAACCGTCACAACCAGAAAGAAAATGACTGCCGTGACAAAAGACAACACATTGACTCGTTTCATTTCCGGCTGCCCTCCTTACCCGCTGCTTTGTTTTTCCGGTCCTGTTGTTCGATCTTCTCTTCGATCTGATGCACGATCTGCTTTAAATCCCGTTCCGGAATGGACTCCTCATACATTGCACCTACGTCGATGCTGCCGTCCTCGATCAGGTTCAGCAAAATATCCACCATCTTCGGATCAAACTGTGAGCCCCTGCAGCGCTGCAGCTCATTCAGCACGTAGCCAAAATCCTGTTTTTTCCGATAGACGCGGTTAGCCGTCATGGCATCAAAGGCATCCGCCACGCAGATGATCCTGCCGTAAAGCGGGATCGCTTCTCCCTTCAGTCCGGAAGGATAGCCCTTGCCGTCAAAGCGCTCGTGATGATACTTGGCGCCCTCCACTACGTGATCAATGAGCGTGAAATCCTTCAGGATCTCCGCTCCAGCGGTTACGTGGGACTTCATGATCGCATATTCCTCATCCGTCAGCTTACCGTTTTTGTTCAGGATCCGGTCCGGAATTCCGATCTTTCCGATATCATGAAGCAGGGCGGCCTTCCTGATGTTCTCCTGCTCCTCCTTGGAAAAGCCCAGCCTGTCTGCGATCAGAACCGAGTATTCGGAAACGCGCATGGAATGCTGGGAGGTATTGACGTCCTTGGCATCCACGGTTTTTGCGATCGCCAAAATGGTCTCGTTCCCAAGCTGCAATTGCTTCTTTGCAAACTCGAGTTCCTTTTTTTGCAGATTCAGGGTTCTCTGTACCTGGGTTCTTGCGATAAACCAGGTCAGCCAGGCCACTGCCAGCATGGCTACCGCGAACATATACACGCGGAACCAGGTGTTTTCGTAAATATTGGCCTCTTTTTTCAGATCGTAGTTGCTTTCCTCGATGATATTGCCCTGCTGATCCAGCACAGCCAGATGGAAGGTCAGATCTCCCGTAGGCAGATTCGTGTAGGTCACGCTGGTCATATCGCTTTGCAGGACCGTATTGATCTTGTCATCCATTCCCTCCATCCAGTACATGACATAAGGATCCTCCAGGGTATAATTGATCACCTCGGGAAAGATCTCCAGTCTGGTGGTATCCGTATTGACTTTGATCTGCTCGCCCCTGGTAACCGGATAATGCACGCCGTCCTGTTTTACGGAAGAAACCAGCATACGATAGGACTGCTTGGAGGCACCGTAATCTTTGACATTCAGGGAATAGATCCCGCTGTCACAGGCCATATATAAAATGCCGTTTTCATCCAGGTAATCCCAGGAATTGGCAGTCAGTGCCGAAAGCAGCCCCTTTTCGTGATCCAGCACCTCATAGGACGGAAGGGGTTGTCCGCTTTTTACCAGCTCCTTATCCACCACATAAATACCGGCACTGCCAAGAACAAACAGCCTGCCGTCTCCGATATCCCAGACATCATAGTTGTTGTAGTAAGGGAAATTGTCCAGCTCCCTGACCTGATACTGATGATCCATATAGCAAAGGCTGTTACTGGTTACGATAAACCAGCCGTCTCCCTTTTTGTCCTCCACGATCCTCATGATCACACCCGAGGGAAGCCCGTTCTGGGCCGTGACTCTGTCAACCACCTCTCCATCCCGGATCAGGATGATCCCGTCACCATCCGTTCCCGCCAGAAGAGATCCGTCTTCTTCCTCTAAAAGACACAGGATCATCGCATTGCTCAGTCCGTCATCATATAACAGACTGGTGATCACTTTGCCGTCCTTTATGATGGATACACCGGTATCTCCCGCAGCCGCAATGCTGCCGTCCTGCAGCTCGATGACCATTCTGGCCCGGCTTCCGAAGGTGCCGGAGTGGCTGTCATACACCGTTACGGAGTAGTCCGGTTTTACCTGCCACAGTCCCTCTCCATAGGTACAGATCCAGAGATCATTGCGTGAATCCCTGAAAATACAACGGATCCTGACGCCTTCCAGCTTTTCACTCAGTACATTGGTCATAGCCCGGCCGGACTGTCTGTTGATCAGATCCAGTCCTGTATCCGTTCCAATGTAATAAACGCCGTCCCACTCTGCTATGGTATTGGCCACAGCGCTCTCCAGCTCCGCCTTGGTATAAAGATCCACAAACTCGGATTTAGCCAGACGCAACAGTCCCATACGGGAGGATGTAAACCAGAGATTCCCCTGGTAATCCAGTTCCACTTGATCAATGGAGTTGTTAAAGCTGCCGGTATTGACTACGATGAAGCGGTTGCGTTCGTTAAAATACCCGATCCCATCATCCGCACAGGCGATCAACGGTCCATCCTCGATAAAGGAAAGAGAATTGATGCTCTTCAGACCGCTGGTGGTCAGCCTTCCTTTCCCCGTCACCTTGCCTTCCGTTGAAACCTCAAACCGGTAAACCGTATCCAGGCTGCTGCCCACATACAAAAGCCCGTCCGGACCAAAGCTGCAGCAGGTAAACATCTCCTCCTCAGAGCCGGAGTCAAACGCCTTCAGGTATTTTCCGCCCTTCAACAGATGCACCATCCCGTCAGAGGTATTGGCGGCCACAATGCCGTTCTCACCGGCCGCAATGGATACCGCATAGCCGACCTCCATAATGGTGGCAACGCTCTCCAGACCTCCGTTTAGCTCCAGCACCTCCAGTCCCGAGGAGGTACCCACATAGTAGTAGCCATCCGATGCCTGTGTGATACATCTGACCGAATTGGAGGGAAGCCCCTCTCCTTCATCCAGTACATTTGCCACGTCCTCATCAATGGCTATGGTCACGCCCCGGTCATTGGTTCCGATCCAGAGCCTACCTTCATCATCCTGGTACAGACAGTTTACATTTCTGACGGAATCATAATCATCCATCCAGCGAAACTCACTACCATTATAGCGATACAGTCCCGCATAGGTTCCGATCCACAACACACCGTCCTTGGTCTGTTCGATATCATTGGCCTCTCCGCAGGGCAGGCCGTTATCCCTGCTGTAAATGGTCTGTACAAAGTTATCAAATCCGCTGAAGGTCTCCTGTGCGGATACCTGATCGGCAGAGCCCAGTGTCAGGGCCGGGATCAAAAACAGCAGCAGCACGCCGGCGCTTTTATCAGCCCCGGCAGTCTTTCCCTCCTGCGTCTCCTTCTTGACCTTTCTATATTCCCGAAGC
Source organism: Lachnospiraceae bacterium (assembly GCA_024695605.1). Classification (GTDB taxonomy): domain Bacteria; phylum Bacillota; class Clostridia; order Lachnospirales; family Lachnospiraceae; genus RGIG7926. The sequence continues at coordinate 13,550 of JAILHW010000064.1, forward strand.
TTCCTGGAAAGCACGATCGTTACCCTGAGAAGGGCAAGACAAAAGACCTTATCGGCAAAATCCACATAGAACTCACCTATGGCACTGGCAATGGGTACCGATACCCGGATGGAGCGCAAAAAATCAAACACCCCGTCCCCAAACAGATTGCCGCTTCTCCCCTCAAATAACAGAAGGGAGATCGGTGTGGAGATCACCACCGACAACAGTGTTACCACAACACTGATCGTCAGCGTTCCGAACAGCGTTTCCATCCAGCCCTTGCGGGACATATTGCCTACCACAACGCCAATCCCGATACTGGTCAGCGCATAGATCATGGTCAGCGGACTTCCCAGAACCCCGCCGATCAGATTGCCGCAGACACCCACAATGCAGCCGGCCACCGGTCCGATCACATAGGACGCATAGATGGTCCCCATGCTATCCAGCCAAATCGGAAGCCTCAAGGTATTGGCAGCCATTTTTCCCAGTATATTCAACAGGATGCAGATCGCCACAAACAGACAGATCTGCCACGCTTTCCGGTCTTTCATAGAATCATTCGCTTTCTTTTATGTATTTTCTTCCCCATGCATATAAAACAGAACCCTTTCGCCTTGCAGCGAAAACGATTACTGTCTTAAATTATTATTTTACACCCAAAACCGATAATGGTAAAGGAGGATCATTTTACAATGGCTTTCTTACCTGCGTTTTTTACGGTGAAGCATTTCTTGTATTTCTTAACATACTTTTTGTTCTGTTTCTTTGATCCGACTTTGACCTTGATCGTGATCTTTCCTGCCTTGCTTCCCTTCAGCGAGTTTTTAACCGATTTTGAGGTAAGCTTCACGGTTTTGATGATAATGGTCTTTACCTTAGAACCTTTAAAAGCCTTCGCTTTCAGTTTCGAGACATTTCGGCCGAGTGTGACCGTCTTGAGGCGCCCGCTCTTAAACGCATTTGCACGTACCGAAATGACCTTATAAACAGTTCCGTCAAAAAGGACTTCAGCAGGAACCTCTGCACTCTTTGCCTTCTCATCAGCGAATCCTATATACTCGGCTGTGGGATTCTCCGGCTTGACGGAAGTGATCATAACGATTGCCTTCGTTTTGCTGTCCGTTATCACATCCCCAACCTTGGCCGGCTCTGTTTCACCCTCCGGCTGAATGCCTTTGTCATCGCCTTCGACAGGCCTGGTCTCTTTTTCTTCTTTTACTTCTTTTTCTTCCTTTTCTGTCTCATGAGACTCAGGCGCATCGGACGACTTTTTGATGCTTACCTCGATCTGATAGGTCTTTGATACCTCATTGAAATACTCCTGTCCCAGAGCTGCCTTATACCAGACCGTATAATCCCCCACATCTTTTCTGCCCGGCAATTCAGGCGTAAACAACTCCAAAGCAGGCTCCGGCTCACCCTTTCTCGTAACTGCATAAAGCATTGTGCAGCCTTCGGCACTTCCGGCATCTATGAGGATCTGTGTTTTGCCGTTGCCGGTAAGCTCCGTTTTCGGTGTGGGAGCTGTGATCCCATTGACAGAAACAGTTTTGGGGAACACGGAAAAATCGGCTGTTGCCACAACCCTGTAGTTATAGACCGCCATAGCTGTATACGTTCCGGCATTGACCGGGACAAAAGGAACGCTTGTGTTGTCATTGGCACCGAAACGTTTATACCGGAATGTTAGCTTAGCACCGGCACCCCATATATCCGAAAAACTGATATTCGAAGAAAAAACAGGCTTGGCCGGTATTTCCCCATAGGTCCGGCTTTCCATCGTCAGCGCCCCTTGCACAGCTTCCCATTGTGCATACAGATCCGTATTCTCCGTAAATGCAGCCTCATCTCCCAATCCGTAAGCTGTACCGGTTCCGTCCGCCTTTGTATTCCAGCCCACACATACCTGAGCTGTATCAGCATTCTCACTGCCATTACTGCTGTCCGGTCCATCTACAAATCTGCATTTCAACAGCCGGCTGTTTTTACCCCTTGGACATGACTGTTGATAGGACTTTTCCCTGCTTCCGTTCGGAAGATATCTAACCGTGACAACATCCTCTGTCAACCGGGCATATAATTCCATGTTCTGCATTATGGAAATCTCCGTTCCTGCTGCATAGGATGTACCGCCTCCGTCCGGCTCCGTGTTCCAGCTTAAAAATGCCTTGCCCTCATCAAAGTTCATCCTCAGATCATCCGGGATCGGCAATCTGACCTTCTCTCCCTTGGCATAAATAACTCTGGTTTTCGAACCGATTTCCGAATCAAATTCCGATTTAGCTATCTCACCCGTGTAATAATACTCCACAACGACCGGATCCTTCTCATACTGCGCATACAAATCCATATCTCTGTCGGATACAAAAATGGCGTCCGGTTCGTATTCTGTTCCGCTGCCATCCGGTTTTGTATTCCAGCCGGTCAGTTTAAAGTCCCCTACCGAATTCGCCGCCAGCCACTGACTTCCATCACACCACTCTCCCGGAATGTATAACCCATCAGGTAATGTTATCTTTCTATCAGATCCCTCTTCCGGATAAAGACTTATCGAAGGCGTTTTCACCCACTGGGCATACAGGGTCATATCACTCTCTGCGATGATCTTACCATTTCTATCGTAAGAAACACCACTGCCATCCGCCTTTGTATTCCAGCTCATGATTCCGTAGCCCGGACTCTTAAACTGCTCAAATTGAGCATAAATAGGCACCCTGACTCCCTGAATGATCTGTCCTGTCTGTTGGTCCCCGTCCCCGATGTTCTTATCCAGCGTCAGCGTCACTGATTTTGCCCACTGGGCATACAATGTCAGATCCTCTGACAGATTGATTCTTTCATACCCGCTATAGGATACCCCGCTGCCATCTGCATTCGTATTCCAATCTTTGAACAGGTAACCATTACGATCAAATGATAAATCATAACCTAACAGGATCTCATTGCCGGACTTTGTGGACCGCGATAACATCCTGCCTGTTCCGTCATTTGCCTCAAGCTTGATGGTCACAAGCTTTTTCCACATGGCATACAGCGTCACATCCTCTGACAGTTGTATCCGCACTCCATCCCAATAGGCTATACCGCTGCCATCCGCCTTTGTATTCCAGCCATCAAAAACATAGCCCTCCTTCTTGATCGTGTTTTCGGACAGGGTTTTGCTGACACCTGAAACAAGAATCAGCGGCTGCATACTGCCTGTTCCGCCGTTGGCATCAAAATTGACCCTTACAAGCTTTTTCCACATGGCATACATCGTCACATCCTCTGACAGTTGTATCCACGCTCCATCTCGATAGGCTATACCGCTGCCATCCGCCTTTGTATTCCAGCCATCAAAAACATAGCCCTCCCGCGTGATCGTGTTTTCGGACAGGGTTTTGCTGACACCTGAAACAAAAATCTGCGGCTGCATACTGCCTGTTCCGCCGTTGGCATCAAACGTCACTTTATACAATTTCTTCCATTGGGCATAGAAACACACATCCCCCATAGAAGAAAGAACTACGGTCGCCTGATCCGTATAGCTTTTGCCTATTCCTCTTGCTAAGCTGTTCCATCCTGTAAAGATATATCCTTCTCTTGTAAACGCATTCTTAGGAATCTCAAAAGCTTCATCATCGAAAAACACCAAAGGAGCCATATACCCTTCACCGCCGTTAGCATCAAAGGAAAGGGTGCGTTCTTTCTTCCAGTTTGCGACCAGACGGAGATCCTCCTGGGGTTTGATGACCTGACCATCGCTATATTGTCCGATAAGGGTGTCACCGCGATATACACTCCAATGACTGAACCGATATCCTTCCCGTGTAAAGATGTTTTTGTTTAAAGCAGCCTCCTTGTTGATCTCCATGATCTGGTCCGCCATGGAACCTTCTCCCTGGTTTTTATCAAACTCTATCACGCATTCCGTCTGTTTCCATTGTGCGAATAGTATAAGATCCTCTGTCAATGTAACGCTCTGCTCATCGCTATAGGCTTCTCCACTTCCGTCCGCTTTGGTATTCCACCCATTAAATACATAATGCGCGCGGGAAAAACTGCATGCATCCAGCTGAGATGTCTGTCCAAGGCTGTGTACCCCGGTTGTATTTTGATCTGATCCGTCATTTGCCTGATACGTTACAATGCATTCAGATCGTTCCCACTGTGCATACAGGATCAGGTTATCTGTCAGATTGACCGTTGCACCGTCTGCATATTTCGTGCCGGATCCATCTATATTGGTGGTCCATTCCTTAAACCGGTAATGCTCTCTTGTAAAGGTATTAGCTGATAGCGCAGTATCCGTTTCCTTTCGGATTATCTGAGTGCTGCTCTCATCCTTCCCGCCATTATGTATAAAGGTCACAAACGGATCATCGCTCCATTGGGCATACAGTGTAATGTCACTGTCTGTTTTCATGATTCCTTTATCCGTGTAGGATATTCCGCTGCCGTCCGCCTTTGTATTCCATCCCATGAATCGGAAGTTTTCACGGGTAAACGTATTTTCTGTCAGCATCACTCTCAGATTCTTAGGAACCTTCTGTGCTTCCATGTTGCCCACGCCGCCGTTCTGATCAAAGGTAACGGTATGAGTCAACTCAGTCAGATGCACGCAGGCATCATCATCCAATCCGAGAAGATACGCATCTCGGCAGGAGGACAGTTTTGACATATCTTCATGGGTGATCGTATAGGCCGGGCTTCCGCCTCCCTTAGCCACCTTGTAATCACTGGAAAAGTAGCCGTCAGTCGTCGCGATCATAATGGGAATCCGGTTTTCCAGCTTATGTGTAATGCTGAGTCTGTTCGAACCGGCATCTTCCAGATAGATATTATCTTTTCCGTTGTCATGGATCTCAATCTTACCTCCGATTGTACATACATTATTGCTATTTACACAAACAAAGACTCCGCCCCCATAGCTGATGCCCGTCAGTCCATTCTTCGCATTATCCGTAATGCTTCCGCCGGTCATATGAAACTCACCTATTCCTACACAGACTCCGGCACCTTTTCCGGCTTTCGTTAGGAACTGGTTGCCCGTAATGCTCCCGCCGCTCATATAAAAATAACCTCTATCTGAACTATCACCGCTGCGTTGGCCTATCATAATACCTGCACCATAAGGGTAACCATTTTCCGTGTATTCCACAGTATTATCCGATACCGTCCCCCCCGTCATAAGGAAGATGCCCTTTTTCACATAAATCCCGCCTCCGGTAAAAACGGATGAATTATTTGAAATCTCGCCGCCGTTCATGGTAAAGGTGCCGTTATCATCTACATAAACGCCACCTCCTCCGCACCAGCCATTGTGGACGGTGGTCTGTTCATTTTCAGAAATCCGGCCGCCGTTAAGGGTAAAAGTGCCGCCATCAACTAAGACGCCGCCGCCTCGTCCGCCGCTGCTGCCGGTGTAGCCTGTACTCGTTACACAGCCTGTGATCCGGCCGCCGTTCATGGTAAATGCTCCGGTTTTGGAGATATACACACCGGCTCCGCCCTCGCTGCTAGGAGCGTTCCCGCTGATGATGCCTCCACCATCCAGGCTGTCACAGATCTCCAGGTTTCCTCTGATCTCCAGTACTCTTCCCCCCTTATGGTCCTTGTTCAGACTATGTCCCGCAAGATCCAAAACAATGTATCTGTCCTTCGGTACGGAAATGGGCTCCTTGCCGGATGCCGCCACGCAGTCAGCTGTAAGCCTGAAATACGTCGGATGCTCCTCGTCTTCCCCATCCGCTCTCTTCGTCCCATCCTGCGCCAGTGCAGCTTGTATCAGAGTCCAAGCCGTATTGTTGTCCTCATCCCCGATCTCAAAAGCAGACTCGGCAGATTGTCCGTCCTGTCCTGTCGGCTCGGCATGCAGTTCACTGACCGGCATAGTGCCAAACATAACGGCTGCAGACAAAACAAACGATACAACGCTTTTCAACAAGGTTTTCTGTTTTTTCTTCATGGTTTAGGTCTCCCTTTGTTATATAGTGAAACTTGCTCTTTACAAACAACACTGCACATTATCGCTGTATATCATCACAAAAGCGCCTGTTCCAGGATCTCCAGGCTTTTGAAGCGGTGCCCTATGAATCTGTCCCGATAGATCCGGCACTCCTGCCCCAACTGATGGATCACCTCATCAGGCAGGGTAAACGTAAAGAGCCTCTCTAAAGGTG
>JAILHW010000149.1 GCA_024695605.1 Lachnospiraceae bacterium
ATGAATGCGCTGATCACCCTGGATGAAGAGGATATCCAGGAGGTTTACGCCGTGGAGGACAATATCAACTATCTGAACACCGAGATCACCCACTATCTGGTGAAGATCAACCAGATGACGCTGCCCATCGAGGACCAGAAGAGTCTGGGGGCGCTGTTCCATGTGGCCAATGACATAGAGAGGATCGGAGACTATGCTAGAGGCATTGCCGATTCCGCCAAGCGAAGAAAAGAGGGGGGCCTTGGGTTTACCAAGGAAGCCCAGAGAGAGCTGGGAGAAATGCTCAATATGGTAAACACCCTGCTGATGTTTGCCATCGAAATGTTCTATACCAATTCGGATGAGCATCTGCAGGATATCATCAACCTGGAAGAGGGGATCGATGAAAAAGAGATCGAGCTGCAGCGTGCCCATGTATCCAGACTGGCCAATCAGGAATGCACGCCGGAAGCAGGTATGCTGTTTGCGGATGTCACAGGCGGCCTGGAGAGGATCGCGGACCATGCTACAAACCTGGCTTTTTCCGTACTTTCCGAGGAGGCGCTTGCAGTAGCTAAGGCCGGCAGCAAAGACAATGCATATGCAGCAAAGGGAAAATAAATACAAGCGAAGGAGAATTAAGAAATGCCTGTAACAGAGTTTTTGAAACGCAATGCAAAGCTGTATCCCGATGAGGTGGCTCTGGTCGAGCTCAACCCCGAAGTCGAGGATACCAGAAGGATCACCTGGAAGGAGTTCGAACTCATCGAGCCCTCCCCGCAGCCTTATCGCAGAGAGATCACCTGGAAGGTGTTTGACGAAAAGGCCAACCGCTTTGCAAACCTGCTGATCTCCAGAGGGATCAAAAAAGGAGATAAAGTAGCCATCATCATGTATAACTGCCTGGAATGGCTGCCGATCTATTTTGGCGTATTAAAAAGCGGTGCGATTGCAGTGCCGTTCAATTTCCGTTATGACGCAGAAGAGATCCTTTACTGCGCAGAGCTTGCGGAAGTGGATATGATCGTATTCGGTCCCGAGTTTATCGGGCGTATCGAACAGAATGCCGACAGACTGGCGAAGGGAAGACTTCTTATCTTCGTAGGTGACGGCTGCCCCACCTTTGCGGAAAGCTACCACGAGCTGACGACCGATTGTTCCTCCAAGGATCCGGAGATTCCGTTGACAGAGGACGATTTCGGCGCTATCTATTTTTCATCGGGAACCACGGGCTTCCCGAAGGCGATTTTGCATAAACACCGGTCTCTGACCCAGGCGGCCGAGATGGAGCAAAAGCACCATGAGACCGGAAGAGATGACGTCTTCCTTTGCATTCCGCCCCTGTATCACACCGGAGCCAAGTTCCACTGGATGGGTTCTCTGGTGGCAGGCAGCAGAGCGGTTCTGTTAAAGGGCGCCAAGCCGGAGGTCATTTTATCGGCCGTTTCTTCTGAGAAATGTACCATCGTATGGCTTTTGGTACCCTGGGCACAGGATATCCTTGAGGCCCTTGATAACGGAAAATTGAAAAAAGAGGATTATGAGCTTTCGCAGTGGAGGCTGATGCACATTGGGGCACAGCCCGTTCCACCTTCTTTGGTAGCACACTGGAAGGACTATTTCCCGGATCATCAATATGATACCAACTACGGACTGTCCGAATCCACCGGCCCGGGCTGCGTACACCTGGGGATGGAAAATTCTCACAAGGTTGGTGCGATCGGAGTTCCCGGATATCGCTGGGAATGCAAGATCGTCAGTGAGAAGGATGAGATCGTATCACAGGGCGAGGTCGGTGAGCTTTGCGTGAAGGGCCCCGGCGTTATGACCTGCTATTACAACAACGAGGAGGCTACCAAAGAGGTCCTGAAGGACGGCTGGCTCTACACCGGCGATATGGCAATGCAGGATGAGGACGGCTTTATCTTCCTGGTAGACCGCAAAAAGGACGTGATCGTATCCGGCGGAGAGAACATCTATCCGGTACAGATCGAAAACTTCATCCGCAAGTTTGATAAGGTAAAAGACGTAGCGGTGATCGGACTTCCCGACAAGAGACTCGGTGAGATCACGGCAGCTGCCATTGAACTGAAGGAAGGCATGGAGTGCAGCAGGGAAGAGATCGACGAATTCTGTCTGGGACTTCCGAGATATAAGAGACCGAAGGAGATCTTCTTCGAGGACATTCCGAGAAATGCCACCGGCAAGATCGAAAAGCCCAAGCTTCGCAAGATGCACGGCGCAGATATGCTGGTTGCCATGGAAAACAAGAGCTGAGACCAAAGCAGCCTTTGGCGCTAAGTGGCCCTCGGGGACGGAGTCAGTGGGTCATTTTTATTTGAAAATGACCCACTGACTCCGTCCCCGAGGGCCACTTAGTCATCTGCAGAAAGGGGATGAACGAATGAAACAGTTGAAAAGAACAATAACCCGTCTATTTCTTGTAATGGCCCTTCTTTTAGGAGTGATATGCGTATCCTGCACAGAGGCCAAGGCAGAAGTATGGGGATCGGACAGTACGAATGATACTGTATGGTTTACGATGCAAAGCAGGGACGATACCCATTATCAGGCATCCTTTACCGAGGTGTATGCCGGCCAGAAAATAGAGCCGCTGGTGATAATCGGTGAGCCTGATCCCACGAAATTTGAGAGCGCGTTTCAGCAGAATTCCGCACAAAGCGGCTATGAGGAATATACCAGCGTTACAGGGATCTGGAGCAATGCGAGCGGGACCTTCAAAATGGGCAAAAAATACCGTTATAAGCTTGTTTTGTCTGCCCTGAATGGAAATACGATGGGATCGGGCATGCGCCTGAATGTCTGTGAGAACAACATGATCACGTATGATGATCGTAATTATGACAGCTGGACACAGGATGCATTGAATCCTTATATCTTTTATTCACCGATCATTGAATGCAGCATTCAAAAGAACCGGATCTTTTATCAGCTTGGTTGCATCTACGCAAGGGTTATCAGCATCATTTTTGATCACAGCCCCCGGCTGATCCGCCGCCACGGTATCCCAGGGGTTTTGTATGCTGCATTCAATGATCGGTGAATAAAAGATATAAGGATTCAATGCATCCTGTGTCCAGCTGTCATAATTACGATCATCATACGTGATCATGTTGTTCTCACAGACATTCAGGCGCATTCCCGATTCCATCGTATTTCCATTCAGGGCAGACAAAACAAGCCTATAACGGTATTTTTTACCCATTTTGA
>JAILHW010000198.1 GCA_024695605.1 Lachnospiraceae bacterium
CCGATCTGGAAAAAGAACTTTACCACCAGATAGCCGTTGTCATGGAGCTGTCTTTCAAATCTGCGGATGCTCTCGAGACGCTTTTCGTACTCCTCTGCGGAAATGACCTCCTTCAGATACTGTCTGGTCACCTCATCCATCCAGCTGCCGTCAAAAAATACAAACTTGCCGGCCTCGGGAATCTTGGAAACATAGCGGTACAAAAACGGCCTTCTCTTTTCCTCCTCGGATGCCTTCGTCAATGTAAAGGTTTTAAAAAAACGAGGATCCAGGTTTTTGATCATACGTCCCAAAACACTGCCCTTGCCGGCGGCCCCCCAGCCGTCCATTACCACCAGAACAGGTAACTTTTTCTCCTTGATCATCTGCTGCCTTTTGGCAAGCTGTAATCTGGCTTCCTCCAGGCGCTGATTGAGCTGCTCCTCATCCGGCTTTTTGCTTTTCACCCATTCCTTGATCATACCTTCTCCTTTCTCCCGGATCCAGATCTTCCGGTAAATTGAGTTTTCCCCGAATGCACACTGCACCCGGGGAAATTGACAGATCACACTTTGATTCTTCTGAAATTCTTTTTCCCCCTCTTTAAGACAACGCCGTCTTCCTTTGCGGCAAGCTCGTCCCTGATCATACCTGCCTTGATATCCGAAACAGGCTCTCCGTCCAGAGATACGCCGCCCTGCTCGATGGCTCTTCTGCCCTCGGATCTGGAGGCCACAAGACCGGAAGATGCCAGCATTCCGATCACATCGATAAAGCCGTCCCTGAAATCCTCATCCTTCAAAACAGCCGTGGGCATCTCGGCAGCTGCTCCGTTTGCAAACAGTGCTCTTGCACTCTCCTGCGCCTTCTTTGCTTCCTCGGGTCCATGCACCAGATTGGTCAGCTCGTAAGCCAATATCTCCTTGGCCTGATTGAGCTGGCTGCCTTCCCATTTGTCCATCTCATCGATCTGCTCAAGCGGCAAAAATGTTAGCATACGCAAACATTTCAGAACGTCCCCGTCTGCCACATTTCTCCAGTATTGATAGAATTCAAAAGGCGTGGTCTTTTCCGGATCCAGCCAAACCGCACCCTTCGCGGTCTTGCCCATCTTCTTGCCCTCTGAGTTCAAAAGCAGGGTGATGGTCATGGCATGTGCATCCTTGCCGAGCTTTCTTCGGATCAGCTCGGTACCGCCGAGCATATTGGACCACTGGTCATCTCCGCCGAACTGCATGTTGCAGCCGTATTTTTCATACAGGCACAAAAAGTCGTAGCTCTGCATGATCATGTAGTTAAACTCCAAAAAGCTCAGTCCCTTTTCCATACGCTGCTTGTAGCACTCCGCACGCAGCATATTGTTGACGGAAAAATGCACGCCGATGTCACGGATGAATTCGATGTAGTTCAGGCCCCTGAGCCAGTCTGCATTGTTGACCATCATAGCCTTGCCTTCACCGAATTCAATGAAGCGGCTCATCTGCTTTTTGAAGCACTCACAGTTGTGATCGATCTGCTCCGTTGTCATCATGCTGCGAAGATCGGACCGGCCGCTGGGATCTCCGATCATAGCGGTGCCGCCGCCCACCAGGGCGATGGGCTTGTTCCCTGCCATCTGCAGACGCTTCATCAGGCAAAGCGCCATAAAGTGTCCTACATGAAGGCTGTCTGCCGTCGGATCAAAGCCGATGTAAAAAACGGCCTTCCCGTTGTTGACCAGATTTCTGATCTCTTCCTCGTTGGTTACCTGGGCAAGCAAGCCTCTTGCCTTCAGTTCTTCATAAACTCCCATTGCTGTTCTCCTTTTTTATGTTTTGCATTTCTGCATGATCTCGTTTGTTGTATCCCGCTTCTGCGGTTTTTCTTTGCGTTCTTACGGCTCTTACAGCTCGATGCCGTTTTGTTTACAAAGTGCCCTTGCCGATTCCACGGAATCGATCCCGGTCTTGTTTTTGATCGGAGCAAATTCTTTTTCCCTGACCACCTCAAACGGCAGGCAGCTGTCCAGCTGATGGATCAGGTCCAGTACCAGCTGTTCGAATTTGTAGCCGTTTTCGGTTTCCGGCTTTACAAGCTCTCCCGCTTCATTCAGGCAGGGGATCTTTTTCCTGACCACATGAAGCGGCGTGCCCTTTTCCACGACCTCATCCAGCTCGGGCAGATGGAATAAATAGTTTAAGATCACGCCGAAGTTGTAGGCAGGATCTCCCTTTTCATTTTTGGCATCCATCATTTCCTGCGACAGCTCATAATACTCTACGATCGAAGGCTTTCCGTCCTCAAGGCAGATCACGCCGACCTTCTCATCGGGAGCGGCCTTGCGGACCACCTTGGCACCTACGGATACCTGTGCCTGAAGGCAGGCTCCGATGAAAACCGGATCCAGGATCCGCTGCAACACATTATCTACGGCAAAGATATTGATCCATTCTATTCCTTCGTCCTTCAGGACCTGATCAAGCCCTGCTTTGATCAGGGATGTGTACCATCCCGCATTGCCGTTGGGCGAGGTTGCGATCCTGCCCTTTTCCTCCAGATACACCTTTCCGTTATCATCACAGGCCGGTGCCATATCCTGCTGGAAAAAAGCGATGCGAGCCTCCGGGTACCCGAAGTATGCATGCTCCTTTAAAAAGCTGACCGTAGCCTCATGGTTTTTCTCGCTGGTCATGATAAAAAGCATGGGCCAAATGCCAAGCGGCTTTACAACCTCCAGCAGATTCTGAATCTGCCTTTCAAAAATATAGACATGCTTTGTCAGACCGATATCATAGGTGCCCTTGGGTGCATCAGAACCAAGGCGAGTGCCCATGCCGCCGGCCAGTAAAAGTGCTGCGGCCCTGCCCTCCTTTAATGCCTGAATACCGTCCTTTTCAAAGGCATCCTTCTTTTCTTTGATCTCATCGAGCTCCATAGCCGCAAGCGGTGCAAACTCTCCTCTTGCTGCGCTTTTTTGAAGCTGCTTTAACTGATCGATGATGGAAAAGTCTGTCTGCTCGATCTGCAAAAGAAGCTTTTCCTGATCGTCAGTGCTTAATTCGTCGTAATATCGAAAGACCTGCTCCTGTCCGTAAGCTCTCAGTTTTTCTTCTGCCTGTTGTCTTGTCATATCTGTTACCTCTCTTGACTGTTGACTTCCCCAAACCTGTAACCTGTTCCCCTCACAGCTTTTTTACCCTATCCAATTAATATACCATATTTTGCGCCGGGAAGGAATGCTTTATTTTGCATCCACGACCCTTATGGCCGCTTCCCTGGAAAGCGGATCCCTTACGGAATAGTCAAACAGCACATACCGATCTGCGGGATGCTGCTCCGACAGAAGATCCTCCGCCGTCATTTTGCCCAGCATCTCCCTGTCCCAAACCGGATATACAAAGGGCTCTATATGCGTCATTCCCGACAGCTGTCTTCCGTCATAGTTCGACAGGTGCGGCAGATAGTCTCTGGTCTGCTCCTCCCGGCGATAGAAGTCTTTTCGGAAGGCTTTGTAAGGCTCCCCGCTCAGGCTCTTACAAAACTGCGGGCGGGATTTCATATTTTCCCTAAGATACAGATCAAAGGTCAACAGCTCGATATAAAGCGCATGGTTGTCTGCATCATACCGATCCGCAAACTCCAAAAGCACCTCATAGCGATAGCTCCTTGCGGGACTGTTGGTAAAATAGCCCTTCTCTTCATAAAAATCCGCCAGTGCTTCAAACATGGAAAAGGGCGTCGTAAAGGCCTTTTCCAGCACCGAGAGCGTATGGACAAACTGGCCGCTGTTATAGTACTGCTCCACCATCTCCTCGATCCGTTTCAGGCGTATCACATCCCCGTAGGAAAGCCATTTGGTAAAAAGCACCTCATAGGGCGGCTGTTTGGTATAAGCGATCCCGAACTCCTCTGTCTGCAGACTGATCGGTGCCCCCGAAAGAACCTTCAAAAACCCGAGCTGCAGCTGATCCGGCCGCATCGCATAGACCCGGTCAAAGGAATGGGCAAAGCTTTGATAATCCTCATAGGGAAGCCCTGCGATCAGATCCAGATGCTGATGGATGTTCCGGTTTTTTCTGATCTCGGAAACCACATAGGCAAGGCGCTCTAAATCCATTCTCCGGTTGATGGCCGAAAGCGTCTTTTCATTGACCGACTGCACACCGATCTCCAGCTGCACCTGCCCCGGCCGAAGCGACTGCAGCAGCTTAATCTCCTCATCGGTTATGATATCCGCCGAGATCTCAAAATGAAAATTGGTCACGCCGTTATCATGATCCTTTAAATACTGCCAGATCCCTTTGGCGTGTTCATGAACGCAGTTAAAGGTGCGGTCGATGAACTTTACCTGCTTCACCCTTTGGTCCAAAAAGAAATCCAGTTCTTTTTTCACGATCTGAATATCCCGAAGGCGCACTGTTTTTTCGATGGCAGAGAGGCAGTAGCTGCACCGGTAGGGACATCCTCTGCTGGATTCATAGTACAGGATCCGGTTGGTAAAAGGTTCCGTGGTCTCATACAAAAAGGGAAGCGTGCTCAGATCCGTAGCCTCTCTGTTTGCAGTCATACCGGAAGAAAGACAAAGCCCCGCCACATCCGAAAGATCCCTGACATCCTGCTTTTCATAGCGCTCCAAAAGCTCCCGAAAGGTAGCCTCTCCCTCACCGACCATGATCCCCTTCAGCTTCGGAAATTCCTGCAGGATCGCCGGTGCATTGTAGCTGACCTGCGGGCCTCCCAGCCAGATGTCCGTATCCGGCAACACATCGGGCAGATTCTCCAAAAGCTCCCTGATCGTATTCCAGTTCCAGATATAACAGGAAAAGCCTATGGCATCCGGCTGCTTTTCATACAGATGGGCAAGGATCTCCTCCGTCCTCTGATTGATGGTAAACTCCGCGATCTCAACAGACCTCTCATATTCCTTTCCCGCATAAGCCGCCAGGGAGTAGATCGCCGGATTGGAATGGATATATTTAGCGTTAACTGCCACTAACAAAAACTTCATAGGGTCCACCTTACATCAATAATGTCTGACCACCTCAAAGCGCTCCAGACTGCAGCCCTTCTCATTCGGAGAAAGTCCTGCCTTTCTTTTGGCAATGGAAAGCTGCTCGGCTACCGTATCCACACCGTCCAGATTGGGAAGCAGCAGTCCTCTCTTGTAGCCCTTTGTCACAATGATGCCATAGCGCCTGACATCCAGCTGCTCCTCCGACTCGATCGGCTCCGTTTCGGAAAGCACATCCACGCTGTATTCCAAAAGCTCCAGCTCATCCGCCGTCACAGGCAGAAAGCGGTTATCATGCACCGCCGCGCTGATGGCATTTTCGATAATCTCCTGTGCTAGGCAGTCTCTTACCGGCGCGATGGTTCCGATGCAGCCGCGAAGCTGCCCCTGCTTATGAAGGGATACAAAGGCGCCCGCCTTTCGATTCAAAAGTGCCTTTTCCTGCACTGCCGGTTCACATTCCCTGTTGTTGCTTTGATCGGTTTCCGATGGTTGCCCTTCTTTCTGCATCATCTCCACCAGCTCTTCAAGGGCCTCCTTTGCCGATATCGTCTGCCCATAACGGATATGGCTTTCCAGAGATGCTCTGGCAAGTCTTACATACAGATCCTCTTTTGACCTGGCTGCGTCTCTTCGCTGCTTTTCCTTTTGCTCCCAGATATCCAGAAAGGCTCTGTCCTCATCCGGCTCATCACCGGCGCTCTCAAAGCAGCAGATCCCATAGCCAACGCCTGTCACGTCCTGGTGAGAAAGTTTCTCTATGCTAACTTTTTGCCGGTCAAAGGCACCCGCCATCATCACAAAGCTGCGATGCCCGCACTCGGCACACTTTTCCAGAAAATGCTCATCGAAGGCAAACAGTTCATCAAAGGCGCCGCGTCCCATCACATCCATGATCCGATCATCATACTCAGGTCCTGCGGGGTCAAAGCCGTAGGGGCCATCCTCCTTTAGCTTGTGAGACAGATCTCCGCTGGCGATATACACAGTTTTCTTTCCCAGATTCCTTGCCACCTTTTGGATCGCCATACCGACGCGGTACTGGTGCTCTAAGGAAAGACCGGAAAGGCCGATCCTGACCAGACGAAAATCGGTGTATTTTTGCAGGATGAAATACAGCGGCACCATGGTGCCGTGATCGAGCGCTTTGTCCTTTTCTCCCATGGTGCCGGCATCCAGATCCTGCTGCATCGCTTCCACGCAGAGCGCATCCACAAAGCGCTCATCATAGGAGATCTGCATCCTCACCTGCCCGGCACCGAAGCCGGAGAAATCCCCCTTTGCCTCGCGTCCCGGAGAGATATGATGATAGTCCGCATACATGATCGTATGGGGCGAGGAGATCACAATGGTATCCGGAGCCAGCTCTGCGATCCTCTCGGCTACCTTTTCATAAGCCTTTGTTGTTTCCTCTATCGCCGCTTCACTGCCCCGTCCCACCTCGGGAACGATCATGGGTGGATGCGGAACCATAAATCCTGCGATCACTGCCATAGTAACTCCTCCAATCTTTTATGGTTTAGACATTTCCTTCGTAAACAAATTCCAGATTCTGCCTGGCGATATCCGCAAGTTTGTAAATGTCCGAAACCGGAGTGGGATATCTGTCCGCATACCGGCTCATGGGAAAGAACCTGCTGATATGCAGCGGGATCGTTTTTTGATACCGCACCTCCAGCTCATGGATCCAGCCTGACAGGGCTCTCATCTCATGTTCGGAGTCATTTTCCCCGGGGATGATCAGCGTTGTCAGCTCCACATGACAGGCCGCTGCCGCCTGCTCGATAAAGCTCTTGACCATTTCAAAATTGCCCTTTAGCGTATCCCGGTAGTATCCTTCGGAAAAACACTTCAGATCGATGTTCATGGCATCGATATAGGGGATCACTTCATCAAGGACCTGCTTTGTAACACAGCCGTTTGTCACGATCACATTCTTCATACCCTGCTCTTTTACAAGCCTTGCCACATCCCTGACATACTCATATCCCACCAGCGGTTCGTTGTAGGTAAAGGCCACACCGATGTTGCCGTTTTTCTCTTCCCGTTTGGCGATCTGCGCAATGATGTGAGGCGGTACAAAGTCTGCCTCCGGCGCACTTCTTCCGTCTGCCATGGAGATTTCCACGTTCTGACAAAAGGGGCACTTCAGATTGCAGCCATAGCTTCCCACTGACAGGATCTTGCTTCCCGGGAAAAAGCGGCTTAAGGGCTTTTTCTCGATGGGATCCAGGGCAATGGAGGTGATCATTCCATAGTTAGCTGCCGCTAACTTTTCCCCATCCACATTTTTCCTTGCAAGACAGACTCCCATCTGTCCCGCATCAAGCCTGCAACGGCGAAAGCAAACCTCGCATACCTGTTCCATAACCCGTCTCCCATCTGTTGCGTTCCATGAAACTGCACTGTCAGGTCTCACCTACATGACCTGCCCTGATTGATCTGTTCTGTCTATCCTGTTTTTCCTGTTTGATCTGAACTGTCCCTGCCAGTTTTATCTGACCTGTTTAACCTGTCCTGCCCGGTTTTATCTGATCTGTCTGGTTTTATCTGACCTGTCTGGCTTGTCCTACTCTTCATAAAGAAGATATGGCCTTCTTTGTTCCAGAAAGCGCTCGATCTCCGGCTGCCAGGAGGCTTTGATCTCTTCGGCACTTTTTCCTTCCTCGATCATATGCCTGACGCTGTCCGTTCCAAACAGCCGGTCGATCCAATAAATCCCTTCTCCGTCCGCTTTTCCGAAAAAGAAAACCGAGGGACTGTGCTCCCTTATCACCTGATAGGCATCGATCACATAGGACAGATCGATCCGCTTATCCCAAATTTGCTCTGTGTCCATTCCCCGAAGATCCCTGCCAAAGCATTCCTGCCCCTCCATGGGCGGATTCTTGGCCCCGCTCATGCTCTTCGGGGTGAAGGAAAAATCATACCCCTCTGCGCCCTCCAGATAAGGACTTCCGAAGATCTCAAAGGGATACTCCGTGCCCCGTCCGACTGACAGCGCCGTGTTTTCAAAGTAACAGGTGGATGGATACAGATAGATCGCACGCATATCCTTCAGATTCGGGGAAGGTCTAACGATCACATCCGTCTTATCCTGATGGCGATATCCCAGGCAGGGAACCACCGTCAGATCCGCTGCGTTTTTCCCGGCCGAAAGCCACCCTTCCCCATTGATCATCTGTGCCAGCTCCCCCCAGGTCATCCCATAGACCACCGGAAGCGGGAGCTGTCCCACACCGGATTTGAAGCTATCCTGCAGAATCGGTCCGTCCACGTAAAAGCCGTTGGGATTGGGTCTGTCCAAAAGTACAATCTGCTTACCCGCCTTTGCACAGGCGTCCATCAGATAGTACATGGAGATGTGATAGGTATAATACCGGACTCCCACATCCTGCATATCGATCACCAGAGTGTCAAACTTTTGCATATCATTATCAGAGGGATAATGAGATTTTCCCGCATACAGGGAAAGGATCGGAACTCCCGTCTTTGCATCCACACTGTCCGAAACAGACGCTCCCGCATCCGCGCTTCCCCGAAATCCATGCTCCGGTGAAAAGGCGGCTGTAACGTTCACACCGTTTTCAATAAGCACATCCAAAATATGAGGGCCGTATGTTACCTCTCCGTCTGCAGGAATCCGCTCTGCCAAGTTCAGGGGTTCGCCGCCGGCCTCTATCACATTTCCTACAATCCCGGTCTGGTTGGAAAAGACCGCCACCCGTTTACCCTCCAGAAGGGGAAGATAGACATCCGTTCTCTCATCTCCTAAAGTTAGCGGCTGCTTACTTTCTACCGGCTTCGCATCCGTTTCGCTCTCACTTTCCGAGTCAGTAGCGATGATCTCCAGACCGTTTTCATCCGTGCTGTTTTCGCCGGCGCCGTTTATATCGGTGCTGCTTGTATCGGTTCCTTTTTCATCAGCGTTCTGATCTCCACCGGTTTTTGCATTTTCGTTTGCTTCTTCTGTGGCTTCATCCCTGATCGCTTCGCTACCATCCTCAGCCGTCTCCGCGCCGGTTTCCATATCCTTTGCCGCAGGGCCGTTCTGTCCGCATCCGATCATCATCAGCACGATCAGACAAAGAATGCCCAGCAATGTCAGCGTTGTTCTTTTTGCTCTTTTTTCCTTTTTTGTTTTCTCTATATCATTCATTTTGTCTATCTATTTCTTTATCTATGATTTTCTGCTTCTGATTTCTCTATTTACATTTCCACTTCGGATACCATCTTCAGCTTTTCGTTTCAGTTTTCCATCTCAGATCATCCTCTTCAGGTTCCCCTCTGCAAGTTTCACACTCTCAGGCCGTCCCGGCAAGATACAGATACCCACCGATAAAAAACGCCACAAAGAAGATCGGTATCCCTTTCATATAGGCCTTCAGATCTTCCGGGGACATATCCATATGCAGCAGCACAGAAATAAACAGATACCCCAAAAGGATCGTTCCCCAAACCGGAAGCGTTTTGGTCGCAAATAACAGGGCGATCCCGGCCTCTGCCAGAATCCCCATGATCACCGGCGCACAGGATGCCAGCGACATCTGTACGCTGCGAAGGATCCAGGGACCTCTCGGTGTATATCTGACATATCCAAGCCTTCCGTTTTCCATATGATACAGTGAGATCTTGTTGACCTTCGCTCCCGTCAAAAAAGCAAACAGCGCATGGGAGAGCTCATGATATACCGTTCCCATAAAGGTGAGACGGTTTACAAAAAACAGATAGACAGCTCCCGTCTTGTCAACGATCCCCAATATGATCTGCAGGCATCTGCTGACGATGAAGCTGACAACAAAGCCTGTCAGCGGAAGGACGATAATGCCGCACAAGGCGATCAGAAGGCTTTGCTTTAACAGTTCACTCATACTTTTACCCTCAATTCGTTTTCCGGGACAACATAGACCTCTATGTTGTCCTATCTTACATTCCTACCCCACGTTTCTGACGCGGCCGATAGAAATATAGCCATCCAGAACCGCGCGGTAGTCTGTTCCGTCCTCGGCATCATATTGATGCACGCCCTCTACCATCCAGCGCTTAGCGCCGTTTTCAAGCTCTTCGATGACATTGTAGTGATCCTTATAGACCATCCCTGCGGAAACCGTCCGATCCTCCAGAATGCCCTTATAATCTGCAGGCGCACAATCGGGAAAATTCACATTCACGATCTGGCCGGGGATGTAGTCATACTGCAAAACCAGTTCTAACACCTGCATAAGCTGTGCATCCGTCACCTCATGGTAATGAATGCCCTCCGATAAAGCGATTCCCAGACACTCCTGAAAGCTCGCCTCCAGTGCCGCTCCCACCGTGGCGGAGTACTGCACATCAGATGCCAGATTGTAGCCGAAGTTGATCCCGGAAAGCACCACATCAGGCTTTTGGGGCATAACGCCAAGGCTACCGACTCTGACGCAGTCTCCGGGCATTCCACTGCAGGAAAAAGCCCTTACGCCATCCACCGGAAAATCATGGGGACAGACCAGAAGAGAGTCCCGCAGGGTAATGCTGTGGGAGGCTGCGCTTCTTTGATGCGCCGGTGCTACCACCCAGACCTCTCCGAACTTTTTGGCTGCATGGGCCAGCCTTACGATCCCATCTGCATCGATTCCGTCATCATTTGTGATCAATATTCTTCTCATACTTTTTGGTTTGCTCCCTTTCCTGTTTTTCAAACACTGATTTGCTTTTTTTCAGACAACCAGCAGGAAACGACAAAACCGGTATCGTTTTGACGTATATCCACAGTATATCATACTCCCCCCTTTTGTCATAGAAAATCCCACCCCATGTGGGGTGGGAAATCTCTCTGTTGTATATCTGTGTTAACTATCTCTTTCGTATCTCTCTTTAGCAGTTCTCTTTTTGCTGTCATCAGCCGCACGCTTTTTCCTCTAGCCCAGCAGCGTCATAAACAGCATCATCAAAAGCGTGATGGTAACCATCGAGACGATGGTGCTGACCGTGATGGCGCCGGAAAGAATGGTTGTATCCTCTCCCATTTTTTCTGACTGGATCAGCGGCAGATTTCCGATCGGCATGGCAGCCATCAGGCAAAAGCCGAGGATCGTGATCTCATTACAGCCGATCGCTTTTAGCACAAAGAACATGGCGATGGGCAAAAGGACCATACGAATGGCGATATATCCCCATATACGGATCTGCCGAAATCCCGATTGGATCTTCGATCTGGCAATGGATACACCAAGCAGTGCCATGGACAAAAATACGGTTGCATTGCCGATATAGGTAATGCTGCTTGTGATGATCTGCGGCGGCGTATAATCAAACCAGCAGATCACAAGGCTGAGCACCGCCATGATCGTTCCCGGGCTGAACAGATTGGAAAGCTTCAGCTTTTCCTTTCCGTGGCTTAATACCGTGATCCCGTGTGTATAAAACAAAAGTGCATACATCACGTTACATACGATCACATACAAAATCGCCTTGTCCGGCAAAATTGCCCTTGCCACCGGAATCCCGATAAAGCCTACATTGGTATAGACCGTCATCAGATTATAGAATCTGCGTTCCTCCTTTTTCGCACGCAAAAGGAGCGGTACTACAAATCCAAAGCCTGCCAGAAACAGATAGAATATCGCTCCGAGAATGACCGCTTCCAGAAGATCCCGATGCGTCGCCGTAAAATTTCCGGAAAAGATCGAGCCCATGATCAACGCCGGGTTGCAGACATCCACTACGATGGCCGACAGTTTTGGCGAAACTGCACTGTCCACAATTTTTTTATGATACAAAAACATTCCGATCGCAACCAGGATCACGATCACACCCATCTGCTGCACGATCACTAACGTACTCATCTGACTATCTGTTTCTCCCTGCTAACTTTTTTGCATATTCTACATGCTGGCCCGGTAAATGGCAAGCATGGCTTTTTCATCGAGCACCTTTGCAGAGCCCTTTTCTCCGCCAACGCCGATTGCACACTTCTTTGCCATCAGCACAAGCTCCTCCTCGGTAGGCTCTACCCCAAGCTCGCGCAGGTTGGTCGGCATGTTGATGCTCCGGTAAAAGTCCTCCATGGCCTCGATACCGCGAAGGGCGATCTCTTCGTCACTTCCCTGATCGGCGACCCCCATTACGTTCAGCGCAAACTTCTTAAACCGCGGCAGACAATCCTTGTAAACGTATCTTGCCCAGCTGCCCCAGATTGCTGCAAGTCCTGCGCCGTGCGCTACATCATACAGGCCTCCCAGCTCATGCTCGAGCTTATGTGTCATCCAGTCACCGCCGTCATTGCCACAACCGGTCAATCCATTGTGTGAAAGACTCCCTGCCCACATCACTTCCGCTCTGGCATCATAATCCTTGGGGTTGTCTTTCAGTATCAGCGCGTTTTTCTTTACCGTGCGAAGAAGGCCCTCCGCGATCGCATCCGTGATCTCCATATTACCACCGTTTGTAAAATAGCGCTCCATGGTATGCATCATGATGTCCGTGCAGCCACAGGCCGTCTGATAATCCGGCAGGGTCATGGTCAGCTCCGGATTCATGATCGCAAATTTACAGCGTCCATAGTCACTGCTGTATCCGCGCTTTACAAGCCCCTCTTCCTTGGTAATCACGGAAGAATCACTCATCTCACTTCCCGTTGCGGCGATGGTCAGGATCACGCCAAGCGGCAGACATCCCTCTGCGGTGCGCTTGTAGTCATAAAAATCCCAAACATCCCCGCCGTTTGCCACGCCATAGCCGATGGCCTTTGCCGAATCCAGGGCGCTTCCGCCGCCGACTGCCAGAAGGAAATCCACGTTTTCCTTTTTGCAAAGCTCGATGCCCTCATATACAAGGCCAAGATGCGGATTCGGCACTGCGCCTCCAAGAGTGACATAGCCGATCCCGGCTGCATCAAGCGTATCCGTTACGCGCTGCAAAAGACCGGAGCGCATCACGCTTCCCGAACCATAGTGGATCAAAACCTTCGTTCCGCCAAACTCCCTGATCAATTCGGCCACACGGCTTTCCGTATTCTTTCCAAAGATTACCTTTGTAGGGGTATAGTACTTAAAATCAAACATAGTGCGCTCCTTTCCCGTTGTGAATCTGCTTCATTCTTCCGACAGATTTTACCACCGATGTATGCTGATTACTTCTCAAAAATTGTTGTGTTGTCACAACTTTTTGTTCCATTATACAGCATTTGGGAAAAGTGCACACTATGTTTGTTACGGTTGGTTTTTCAGCCTTCCTGTTTTTCCTATTTTCGAACTTTTTTGACGATCACATTTCCTCCCTCCTGGATCACCATGACCAAAAGTACCAGAATGGTCACTGTAGTCCAAAGCACATCCTTCTGATACCGGTAGTATCCATACTGCAGTGCGATGGCCCCCAGACCACCTCCTCCGATCACGCCCGCCATGGCCGAGTAGCCGAGTACGGTTGCGACGTTGATGGCACCGCCGAGAAGCAGGGAAGGCATCGCCTCCGGCAGAATAAAATGCAGAATGATATAGAAAGGGGAAGCGCCCATGGAATTGGCTGCTTCTATGATACCGGGTGAAACCTCACTCAGAGATGACTCCACCATTCTTGCCACGATGGGAATTGCACCGACGGTCAACGGTACGATGGATGCCGTTGTTCCGATGGAGGATCCGGTTACAAATCTGGTAAACGGGATCAGCAGAACGAGCAGGATCAGAAAGGGCAGGGACCTGCAGATATTCACCAAAAGTCCCAGCACCAGGTTTACCGGCTTGTTCGACAGGATCCGGTCCTTTGCCGTTGCATACAAAAGGATCCCCAGAGGCAATCCGCCCACATACGCCAGGATCGAAGCAAAAACCGTCATTTCCAATGTCTCTATGATACCCATCCGGATGGCATCAACGATATAACTGCTCATGCTTTTTTCACCTCCTGTACGTTGAGTCCTCCATTCTTGAAAAAGGAAATGATCTGCTCCTGATCCTCTTTGTCATCGGGCAGCTCCAGTACCATCTGACCATATCCGATCCCGCCGACACTCTTTGTATTGGCACTCAGGATATTGACCTTTTTCCCTGTCTGCTCCACCAGCTGTGCGATAAACGGCCTGCTGGCGGAAAGCCCGTCAAACACCAGACGGATCAGTCTTTTATCCTCTCCGGAGGGGTCAAAGGGATTGCTGGGAAATACCAGCTTTCTGGCAGCTTCCGAGGAGGGATTTTCAAATATTTCCTTGACCTCTCCCTCTTCTGCCAGCTCTCCGTTGTCAATGATGGCCACCCTGTCACAGATCTTTTCCACCACACTCATCTCGTGGGTGATGATCACGATGGTCAGCTTTCTTTCCTGATTGATCTGCTTTAACAGATCCAGGATTTCTCCCGTCATCTTCGGATCCAGCGCACTGGTTGCTTCGTCGCAAAGCAAAACCTTGGGATCCGCTGCCAGCGCTCTTGCGATCGCCACCCTCTGTCTCTGGCCGCCGGACAGTCTTGCGGGATATTCATTTTGCTTCTCGCTAAGGCCGACGATCTTCAGCATTTCCAGTGCCTTTTCCCTGCGCTTTGCGCGGGGCATTTTAGCGATCCGAAGCGGCTGCTCCACATTGCTTAATACCGTTCTTTGTCCCAGAAGATTGAAGCTTTGAAAGATCATGGCGATCTGCTGTCTGATCTTACGGATCTGCTTTGCGTTAAGCTTTGAAAGGTCCTGTCCCAAAAAGCTTACCGATCCGCCTGTTACATCCTCCAGTCTGTTCAGAGTCCTTACCAGTGTGGATTTGCCGGCACCGCTCATACCGATGATCCCATAGATCTGTCCTTCCTCAATGCTGAGGCTGACATCCCGCAGTGCCTCGAACTCTTTCCCGTCATTTTGATACGTCTTGGACACCTTATCCAGACGAAATACTTCTGCCATAGTACTCTCCTGCCGCGTGGGCTTATACGTCATATAATCCTTTGCTTAAATACCGATCCCCCCGATCCGGAAATACCACTACAATATTGCCGCCATCAATTTCCTTTGCCAGCTTCAGGGAGGCTGCAAGCGCAGCCCCCGATGAAGACCCTGCTAAAATCCCCTCCTTGGCTGCAAGAAGCCTGGATGCGCCAAACGCTTCGTCATCTGTTACCTTGATGGCCCGATCGATGAAGGAAACATCCATGGTATCCGCAATGAAATCATTTCCGATCCCCTCGATGTCGTAGTCTGCGTGCTCCCCGCCTCCGATGATGGAGCCGACGGGATCTGCCAGAACTCCGGTGATGGATACATCCTGTTCCTTCAGATGCTTCATGATCCCGGAAAAGGTACCGCCGCTGCCGGCGCCCGCCACCAGGTAATCAATCCTTCCGTCCATTTGCTTATAGATCTCCGGCCCTGTGGTTTCATAGTGCGCCAGCGGATTGGACGGATTGTGGAACTGCTCCATGGAAACAGATCCCGGAATGGTTTTTAAGATCTCCTGCGCCTTTCTCTCCGCGCCCAGCATCCCTTCCTCTCTTGAAGTATGCACGATCTCGGCGCCCAATGCTTTCATGATCTTCTGCTTCTCAATGGAAAACTTTTCCGGTACTGTAAAGATCACTCTGTAGCCCTTGTTCAGTGCCGCCAGTGCGATCCCGATCCCGGTATTTCCGGCGGTTGCTTCCACAATGGTCCCGCCCGGTTTTAAAACGCCTCTCTGCTCTGCATCCCGCACCATATAAAGGCCCGTTCGATCCTTCATGCTGCCTGCCGGATTCATCAGCTCCAGCTTGGCATACAGTCCTACGCTATCCTTCACTCCCAGGTGATTCAGTTTCAGGATCGGTGTCGATCCGATCATCTCCTGGATACTCATATATACGTCCATAATTTCGTCCCTTTCATGCTTTTTTCATCCTTGCTCTCATCCTATATCCTTCCCGATCTGTTGTCGGTCAGATCAGAGCGCTTAGCCAATCTTTGCATTCTCGATCGCCTGCTCAAGATCCGCGATCAGATCCGTGACATCCTCGATCCCTACCGAGAACCGGATCAGTTCATCCACGATACCCACCTGCTTTCTGATATCGGCAGGGATCGCTGCATGTGTCATACTGGCAGGATGACAGACAAGGGACTCCACACCACCGAGGCTTTCTGCCAGGGTGATCAGCTTTAGGTTTTTGAAAAAGGCTTTGTAATCGTATCCTTCCTTTAAGACAAAGGAGATCATCGCGCCCGGACCATCAGCCTGTTTTTTCTGCACAACGTATCCGGGATCGCTTTCCAATCCGGGATAGTAAACCCTGCTGACATAGCCGCTCTCCAGCAGCCACTTTGCGATCTTCTGTGCATTTTCCACGTGCCTGTCCATCCGAACGCCCAGGGTTTTGATCCCGCGGATCATCAGAAAGCTGTCCCAGGGAGCCAGCACCCCGCCGATGGCATTTTGCAG
This sequence comes from Lachnospiraceae bacterium, assembly GCA_024695605.1. Lineage (GTDB taxonomy): Bacteria > Bacillota > Clostridia > Lachnospirales > Lachnospiraceae > RGIG7926. Next base: position 16,350 of record JAILHW010000198.1, read on the forward strand.
ATAGTAAAGACGCTCTGCCAGCTTTTCATCATTGACGACCACAAAACCCGAAATGGTATCACTGTGACCGCCGAGGTACTTGGTCCCGCTGTGGATCACGATATCCGCACCCAGAGTGAGCGGTCTTTGCAGATAGGGGGTTAAAAAGGTATTATCCACGATCACCAGCTTCCCCTTTTTATGTGCCACCTCGGAAACCGCCGCAATGTCAGTCACCGTTAACAGGGGGTTGGCGGGACTTTCGATGTAAACGGCTTTTACATCCTCATCGATCGCCGCCTCCACCTTTGCTAGATCGGAGGTATCCACGATCTTATAGGTGATCCCGAAATGCTTAAATACGTTGTCCAGGATCCGGAAGGTTCCGCCGTAGATATTGTCGGATACCACCAGCTTATCTCCTGATTGAAACAGCGACAGTACGGTACTGATTGCAGCAAGCCCTGATGCAAACGCAAGGCCGAAGGCTCCCTGCTCCAGATCCGCGATCAGCTTTTCCACCGCTGCGCGTGTGGGATTCCCTGTACGGGAGTACTCCCAGCCTCTGTCCTGTCCCAGACCGTCCTGCTTATAGGTCGAGGTCTGATAGATCGGAATATTGACGGCACCTGTTGCTTCATCCCGTTCGATCCCTCCGTGGATCAGAAGCGAACGCAGTTTTAATTCCTTTTTATCACTCATGCTCTTTTCCTCTTTTCCTGTTTTATGAAAATCGTGCTGACCGGACTCGAACCGGTAACTTCGGCGTATGAGGCCTATGCCATTCCTGCGGCTACAGCACCTTTTTGGCGGTCAGGGTACGGATGAAGTACCGACCGCCCTGTTTTCTTTATTTGATCACTTCTCTCCAGGTTGCGGGCTTAAACTCATCCTTCAAAGGAAGCAGTCTCTTATCCACATCTACACCGAGCACGGAGTTGAAGTTGTTGGTTGCCTGCATCTGTGCACCAAAGCCGACGATGATGATGATCTCTTCATCGGAATAGAACTTGCGAAGTCCGTTTAAAAGCTCGTCGGAAACCTTGGTGGGATCCTTTACGATCTGCTGTCCGAGCTGCTGCAAAAGTGCCTCATTCTCAGAGGTTTCAAAGCCTGCAGGATCGATCCCCAGCTCCTTCAGATCACTAATGAAAAACAGAGAGCACAGCTGGCAGCCGTTGGTGGTGGAAACTGCATGTGCATAAATGGTTGCTGCACGCTGTCCTACTACCTGTACCAGGCTTCCCCAGGAATCATACCAGCCCATGAAAGCCTTATAGGTACCATAGTCCTGCAGCATCACCAGCTTCATGTTCGTGATCTTGCCTGCTGCTTCCAGCTCTTCATAAGCCTTTCTTGCCTCTCCTGTCAGTTCATTCGGTTGTTTTAAAGATACTCTTGCCATTGTTGTAACTCCTTTCGCTTAAATAGTTTTATTATTTTTGTAACGCCAGGTTAAGGATGGACTGAATTGCACCGGCGTCCAAAGGTTCATAATGTCCTACGCTTCCGTTTCTGGTCGCTCTCTTTGCCATGATCTCGAAATCCTTATCATCGATCCCAAGCTGTGTAAGATTTGTCTTAAGGCCAAGCTTTTTGTAAAAGGCCTCCAGTTTTTCGGAAAGGATCAGTGCTCTTTCCTTCTCATCATAGTCATAGGCATCCGCTCCGAATACCCTGCTTGCCAGAAGCGCAAGTCTCCAGGGCTTTTTGTCGGCTACGTACTTTGTCCATGCTACGGTTACCACTGCCATTCCCTCACCATGGGTGATGTTGTACTGCGCGGAAAGCTCATGCTCGATCCTGTGGGATCCCCAGTCAGCCGATCTTCCGGCATCCAGGAAGTTATTGTGTGCAACGCTTGCCAGCCACTGGATCTCGCCTCTTGCATTCACATCCTTAGGATCCTTTAACAGCCTGTCGGCATTTACCAAAAGTGCACGGATCGCACCTTCGATCAGATAGTCCGTGGTATCCGAATATTTCTCATCCGAGAAGTAACGCTCCAACAGATGGGAAAGAACATCTGCGATCCCGACGAAGGTCTGGTAAGCAGGCAGTCCAACGGTAAATTTCGGATTCATGATGGCGAATTTCGGAATGATACGATCATCCTCAAAGCCAAGCTTCCACTCTCCGCTGGAAAGGATCGCAGCATTGGAGGTTTCGGATCCGCTGGAGGCTGTGGTTGCGATGACTCCGATGGGAAGCACCTCCCCCGGGGATACGCCTTTTTCAAAGAAGTCCCACACATCTCCGTCGTAGGGAATCCCGAGGGCTACAGCCTTTGCGGTATCGATGGAGCTTCCTCCGCCTACCGCAAGCACAAAGTCCACCTGCTCCTGCTTTCCCTGCTTTACAAGCTCTCTCACCAGGTCAATGGAAGGGTTTGGTACCACGTTTCCGTTTTCGATCAAATGGATCCCAAGCTCTTTTGCTGACTCTTCGATCACAGAATAAATACCGAGGCTTTTGATAAAATCTCCGCTGTAAACCAGAAGCAGTGATGTTACATGATACTCCTTCAACAGTCCTGCCAGCTTTTTTTCGCTCTCTTCTCCGAACACGATTTTTGCCGGATTATAGTACTCAAACCCTATCATTTCATCCTCCTTACTGAAGCGGAACAACTGCTCCGTCATATGTCTCATTGATGTACTTGCTGATCTCTTCGCTCTGCAGTACCTCTACCAGTGTCTTTAATGCTTCATCATTTGCCTTATCCGGAGAGGTTGCAATGATGTTGCCATAAGTGGTGGCTGCAAGTCCGTCGTTTGCCTCTACAGCCAGCGCCTGGCTTACATGAAGACCGCCCTCAATTGCGTAGTTTCCGTTGATGACTGCTACCTCTACATCGGGAAGTGCTGCTACCAGCTGCTCGGGAGCAAGCTCCTTGAACTGGATGTTCTTGGGATTCTCTACGATATCCTCAACGGTTGCATTGATGCCTGCATCCTCCTTTAATGTAAGAAGTCCCTCCTGTGCCAGAAGAAGCAGTGCTCTTGCTTCGTTTGTTACGTTGTTGGGAACTGCTACAAGTGCTCCGTCCGGAAGCGCTGCAAGATCCGTGGTCTTTCCTGCATATACGCCGAAGGGCTCATAGTGAATGGCGCCGATGGAAACCAGATCGGATCCGTTTTCCTGATTGAACTGCTCCAGATACGGTACATGCTGGAAATAGTTTGCATCCAGACTTCCTTCGATCACGCCGGTATTCGGGGTAATGGAATCCTCCAGCTTTACGATCTCAAGGGTGATACCTTTTTCTGCAAGAAGCGGCTTTGCCTGCTCCAAGATCTCGGAATGGGGTGTGATGTTCGCGCCTATCTTGATCACTGTGCCCTGCTCGCTTGTCTCTGCCGCTTTGGTCTGCGTTGTTGCTGAAGGCGTACTCTGCGATGCGCCTCCGCATGCCGTCAAGGATAAGGAAAGTGTGATTGCTACTGCTGCTCCTACAATACTCTTAATCTGCTTTTTCATAATTTTTTCTCCTCTTTTCTATTCTCAAATGTTTGTTATATTTTTATTCTATGACTCTTGCCGTCTGCCTTGCTCATCCGTTTTTTTGCAAAGAAAAAACCCGGTGAGCACTTTTCTCTCCCGGGGCATTGGCAGGCTTTTAAGATGCTGTTTTATCGCATCTGCTTTGGACACACAGAATAAACCTGGGTCCCTGCTCTTTTACCAGCCCGGGAGCTAAGCATTCGTCTACAATATATACACATGGTAGTTCGTCCGGTTGCTATTGCCTTCATTGTGTTTGCCTCCTTGTTTTGATGAACCTATCATATCATCGATATACAGGTTTGAAAATTCGATTGCTTTTATCGTTAGCGATAACTAACTTTTATCACAGCTTGCGGTTCACGCTCCCCGGATCACTTCCTCGATCCATTCTCCCACGATCCTGGTCAGCTTCATCCGCTGTCCCACAAAGCTGTGATTGCTCTGCAGGGATCTGTAGGTGATCTGTCCGCCCGCCTCCCTGAGTTTCTCAGACAGAGGACGCAGCATCTTATCGGGCGGTGCCACTGTGTCAAGAGATGCTTCCACAAGCAGAACGTTGCGCTCGGCAAGCGCCTCGTAGTTGTATAAAATACTGAGCTTGTGCTGGTTGTTGAGTGCATTTTCATAGACCTCACTGGCCGAGCTCATCTTCAGGCACTGCCCCTCTGTCTCGATCATCAGAAAGAGATCCTTTTCCATCTTATACCGAAACGCTGTCGCGATATCATAGGCCGCCATGGCAGCAACCCCTTTGATAAAGGACAGTTCCTTTGCTGCATTGAGCACCGTCTGACCGCCCATGCTGTGACCAACCAGAAAAATGTTCCGGGTATCGATCGCATACTGCTCTGCGATCGCGGCGTTATGCGCCCACTTTGTCACGGCGATGATATCGTCCTTCAGATTCGTAAACAGATATTCTCCGTCGCTTCCCCAGGCCCCCCTGTGATTCATATGGATCACAACGCATCCCATCCGCATCAGCGCAAGCTCCAGGTCATTGTTTGTGGTATATCCCGGAAAGCCATGCGTCATGATAACGGTAGGATAAGGCCCCTCTATGCGTTTGTCCGGCTGCAGAAGATACCCATAGATATGGCAACCGCCGCTGACGATATTCAGCTCAAAGATCTCCGGAAACAGCTCCGGTTCATCCGTTTCAAATTCCACAAATGCATCTGCTGCTCTCATTTTGCTCCTCCAAAGCTGTTCTAAACAGACAGAATCCCGGCAAATGAGACCGGGATCCTGCTATATGGCATATGAAATGGTTTCCTTTATCTGATGGCTGCAAATCCGTTCTCCAGATCTGCAATGATGTCATCCACATGCTCCGTTCCGATGGAAAGACGAATGGTATTTTTCTTAATACCGGTATCGAGAAGGTCTTCCTCAGAAAGCTGGGAATGTGTGGTAGATGCAGGATGGATCACAAGACTCTTTACATCTGCTACATTTGCAAGCAGGGAGAAGATCTTCAGGCTGTCAATGAACTTCCAGGCTTCCTCTTCGCCGCCCTTGATATCAAATGTAAAGATGGAGGCTCCGCCATTGGGGAAGTACTTCTTGTAAAGCTCATGATCCGGATGATCTGCGATCTGCGGATGGTTTACCTTTTCTACCTGCGGATGATTTGCAAGGTACTCTACAACCTTTTTCGTATTCTCTGCATGTCTCTCTACTCTCAGGGAAAGGGTCTCAACACCCTGCAGAAGAAGGAATGCATTAAACGGTGAGATTGCAGCTCCGGTATCACGGAGGAGGATCGTACGAATATAGGTAACAAAGGCTGCGGGACCTAATGCGTCATAGAAGGCCAGTCCATGGTAGCTGGGATTCGGCTCTGTGATGTTGGGATACTTGCCGCTTGCCTTAAAATCAAACTTGCCGGACTCAACGATGATACCGCCAAGGGTGGTTCCGTGACCGCCGAGGAACTTGGTTGCGGAATGCACTACGATATCAGCGCCATGCTCAAAGGGTCTGATCAGGTACGGGGTTCCGAAGGTGTTGTCCACAACAACCGGAAGTCCGTGCTTGTGAGCGATCTCGGAAATCGCATCAATGTCGGGAATATCGCTGTTGGGATTTCCAAGGGTCTCGAGATAGATTGCCTTGGTGTTGTCCTGAATCGCTGCCTCGAGCTGCTCCAAATTGTGTGCATCCACGAAGGTGGTGTCGATGCCGTATAAAGGAAGGGTGTTGGAAAGCAGGTTAAAGCTTCCGCCGTAGATGGTCTTCTGTGCTACGATGTGCTCACCCTTTTGTGCCAGTGCCTGAATGGTATAATCAATGGCTGCTGCTCCGGATGCAACTGCAAGTGCTGCGCTTCCGCCTTCCAGCGCTGCAACTCTCTGCTCTAAAACGCCCTGGGTCGAGTTGGTGATTCTTCCGTAAACATTGCCGCCTGCTGCAAGACTGAAACGGTCTGCTGCATCCTTGCTGTTATGGAATACATAGGAAGTGGTCTGATAAATGGGAACCGCTCTGGAATCGGTTGCGGGATCCGCCTGCTCCTGTCCAACGTGTAATTGTAAGGTTTCAAATTTATAATTGCTCATGGTAATATCTCCTTTTCTTTTTTCTGTTTTTGTTTTTATGTTTTATCTGGTTTTCGTTTGTATGCTTTCGATCACCGCTTTTCGGGATCGGTTTTGACTCTTTCTGTCAGCGTCCTGATTTATTTACACCGCTGCATGCTCCGGCGCATTCGGATGTCCTGACACATTCGCATCTCATAATAGAGTTTTACAATCGTGGTACTGTCCATCGTTTGTACCTCCTTCTCTTGATGTGCCTATCATATCATTCGCTGTCCTTCTTGAAAATTACGGGGATTCTATCGTCGGCGATAACCGCTGCTTATCGCAAAAAAGGCAAAGAAAACGGGATTGCCGATTCGCAATCCCGCTTGCTTTCCTTAACTCTCTTTAGCTTTCCTTTAGTTTCCTGCAGATCCCTGCGTATGCGGAAATGAACTCCTCATGATCACTCAGGATAAAATCCATATCCCCATCCCTTGCCGCAAACTCATGCTTCCTGGCCCGTTCACTCAGCTCCGACAGACCCAGGGTCGCCATATTGCTCTTAATGGAATGCGCATCTATCCTGTAGGAGGCTGCATCCTTGTCGGCTACGCTTTGCTTCATCCTTGTGCAGCGCTCCTCACTCTCGGAAATGATATCCGCAAGGATCTCCGAAAACATTTCCTCACTGCCGCCGCAGTGGCGAAGAGCGGTATCATAATCCAGTCCTTCGATGGATGCAAGTCTTTGCCGGAGCGTCGAATGCCGCTCTTTTGCATCATCCGGATCTCCCCCGCCCACAACCGGGAACTCCAGGATCTCAAACGCTTCCTGCTTTGTCTCTTTTTCATCCTCGCTGTGCTTTGCTTCCTGCACCTTCTCAGCGGGCAGCAGTCTTTTTACCGTCTGCTCCAGCACATTGGAATCCAGCGGCTTTGTCAGATAATCCGCAAAGCCCTCCTGCAGATACATCTGCCTGCTTCCCGCAACCGCATTCGCCGTCAGGACTACAACCGTTGTTTCTTTATTTTTGGACTGCGCATCCTCACGGATCATATGGAGTGTCCTGATCCCGTCAGGAGCAGGCATCATATGATCAAGCAGGATCAGGTCATACTGCTTTTGTCTGCAAAACTCCAGCGCCCGGTTTCCGTTGTTGCAAAGATCCGGCACGATCCCGGTCCGCTTCAAGAATAGCTTTACAATGGTCAGATTGGACTGGTTATCATCCACAGCCAGGATCCTGGCATCCGGCGCCGTAAAGCTGCTGTGCGAAGGTCCTGCCTCCGAAGCAGAATCCTTTTCCATAAAATCGGCCTCCAGCGGCTTTCGATCCTCATAGCGAAGAGGCAGCTCTACCCAAAACTCAGACCCGACGCCGTACTCGCTTTCCACGCCCAGGGTTCCGTTCATGGAATCCACGATGCTCCTTACGATGGCAAGTCCAAGCCCCGTCCCTTCAATGTTGGCATTGGTGGTCAGATCCGCTCTGGAAAAGGCTTCAAACAGATGCGGCTGCTCTTCCTTCCGGATTCCCTTTCCGGTATCCTTTACCGCAAGCCTTAAGGAAAACCCCTTCTCTGTATAGCTTCCGCCGAGGATCAATGTCACACTGCCCCGGTCCGTATATTTGATGGCATTATTGATCAGATTGATCAGGATCTGACGGATCTTGAACTCATCGCTGACCATAGCATCGGGAATATCGCCCTCAAGCTTTGTCGTCAGCACAAGGCCCTTTTCGTCCACTCTCTCCGAAAACAGAGAAATCACATCCCGCAGCATTTCGGACATCAGAAATCCGGCTTCATTGATCTCCAGCTTTCCGGCTTCGATCCTGGAAAAATCAAGGACATCATTGACCAGCATCAAAAGCATCTTTCCGGAGGTCTTGATGCTTCTGGAATACTCCCCGATCACCTTGTCGCTGTTTTCCCGAAGGATCATCTCATTCATTCCCAGGATGGCATTGATCGGGGTTCTGATCTCATGCGACATGCTGGCAAGAAAACGGGTTTTGGCTTCGGAGATATCGATCGCATGCTGTTTTTCCTGATTGATCTTCCTCAGATCATCCACCTGCTGGATCACCACAAAGACCAGCATCACGCCAAGTCCGATCACGATAAAGATGGAGCTGAAGCTCGGATCCACCAAAAGCAGGATCGAGAGCTCGATGATACAGCAGATCAAAAATCCCAAAAAACCGAGAAACGTATAACGATAGCCCGCAATGTTTTTCTGAATCGCATCATACACAAGGATGCCGATCGAGAACACCGCCATCACAACCAGGATGGTGTTTACGGGAACGCGGTCCATATAGAAGTAGCGGATCCTGCAAAAATGGAGGATGGGCCACAAAAGTGCATTGATGCCGGTGGTGATCATGATCCCGGTCATCAGTTTTCTGTAACGGCTCTCCATCACGGCATTCAGATATACCGCCAGCGAAACCGGGATCTGCAGACAAAAGAGATAGCTCAAAAGACCATTCACCCGATCCACGCCCATAATATACGGAAACAGCGGTGACTCCGAAATGATCCACGCGGCGATCACAAAGATCCCGACCGATCCATACATCATATCGATCTCGAGCTTGTATAAAAACCGAAGCACAACGCTGACGATAAAGGCTACGATGGCAAAGATCAGCACCACAAAGGTCAAAAAGAAGGCCAGGCTGTCCTGCTTCATCAGATAGTTGAACGCACCATACCGGGTTGTGATAAAGTTTTCGGAAACAATCTCCTCATCCTTCTGGGATGCCTTGACCACGATCCTGATGGGTGCCCCCGCATCGGATTTTGTCAGCGGAACCACCAGATAAAACCTCTTGACCGCACCGACAAAGAATCTAAAGTCATCTTCTTCCACGTACTCCTTGCGGAGCACACCGTTGATATAAACAGTCAGATCCTTGCGGGTACTGATATAAAGACTTTCCGTTTCCCCAATGCCCTCCGGCAGTGTGGATTCTATCGTATAATCCGTGGTATAGGCCGATACATCGGAATAGGTACGTCCCACTAATGCATTGCTTCCGTCGCTTCCTGTCACCGTCCAGCTTTCGATATACCGAAACGGCTCATTGATGCCTGCATCCCTTCGATCGATGAAGTAAAAAAACGCATACACACTCAGGCAAAAAATCAGGAGCAGCGCAATGATCGCTTTTACTATATTAATGCTGATCTCCAAAAGACCCTGCTTTTTCTGTTTTTCCATATAATATCCCTGTTATCTTTGATCAAAAGTCAAACCATTGACTATATTATATCAGTTTTCAAACGGGTTTCAAGTTGGGCTATTTCAGGGATTTACATTTTTATATTTCTATTTACTTATTTACAAGAAACATCCCTTCTGTTGACTCGGTAAAACCAAGTCTTTCATATAATGGACGTCCTTCCTCTGTTGCATCCAGACTGATTTCCGTGGCTCCTCTTTTCCAAGCCTCGTCTATCAGCATCGATACCATTTTCCTCGCGATGCCCTGTCTCTGCCATTCTTTCATGGTATAT
>JAILHW010000232.1 GCA_024695605.1 Lachnospiraceae bacterium
ATTGAAGGCAGCGATCAGTTTATCTTCGTTCTCAGGATCAACGTTGGCTGTTGCTTCATCAAGAATAATGATCGGAGCATCCTTAAGGATCGCTCTTGCAATGGATATCCTCTGTTTCTCTCCTCCCGAAAGCGTTGCCCCGCCTTCGCCGATCACTGTGGAATAACCCTCCGGAAGCGACATGAGAAAATCATGGCAGCATGCCTTTTGGGCAGCAGCTACAACAGCCTCATGGCTTGCATCTCTCATTCCGAACTTTATATTGTTTTCAACCGTATCCGCGAACAGATAGACATTCTGGAAAACAACGCTGATCTGTGACATCAGGCTTTCCAGCGTGTAGTCTCTTACGTCCCGGCCGCCAATGGAAATACTCCCTTTGTTCACATCCCAGAAACGTGCGATCAGCATGGCCAGCGTTGTTTTACCCGCACCGGATGAGCCGACAAAAGCAGTCATGGTCTTCTCCGGGAGTTTTAGGCTTACATCTTTTAACACCTCATTATCGCCATAGGAGAAAGATATGTGATCGATAGATATCCCGTAATCCTCGGGATCATATTCTTTGCCGTTTTCATCCATGATCGGAAGAAGATTGATCTCCTCAGCTTCCTCTATAGAGCTGGAAACTACCCTTAGAACAGTAAGCCCCGCTCCGGTCTGTTCTATATCTGCAAATACCTGAAAAGAGATGATCACAGCCATCAGCGCATAGGTTATCGTCATATTTCCCGTGATAAAGAGCGCCACCGCCGTAAACAGAAGCATGGCTTTGAAGGCGCCAAGGACAACACCCTGGGCCTCACCGTAAGGGATAAACAGCCTCTCCATCGCCAGGTTGCTGTCCCGGTTTCCGTCAATCGCCTTTTTTAAAGCTTCATCACCCTTTCCTGTCAGATTAAAGGATTTGATCACACTCATCCCCTGAAGGCTTTCAAGTACCTTTGATACCAGAGCGGCTTCATTTTTCTGCCTTATCGGGGATAAAGCACGGCTCTTCTTTTCCATGGACGATGTGATGAGCATATAAACGGTCATACCGGTCAGCTCGATCAGACCCAGACGCCAATCAAAGAATAAGACGCAGATCAAAAACACGACTGAATTCATCAATCCGCTGAGGATAAGCACAAGAACATTTGCCCCCTGGTTTTCCACCACATCCAGTACTGTAGTAGTAATACCGGTTATCCGGTCAAGATTACTGTCGTTGAAATATCCCATAGGGACCTTTTTAAGCCTTTCAGCTATATCGAGCCTCTTGTAGGCGCTCATATAATAGCCTGCATGAACAGCCTGAAGATCCGCTGCCATTTTCAGAAGAAACTGTCCTATGATACTTATCCCCAGTAATATGAGTGCTGTCAAGGCAGGCTTCATGGTATGTTCACCCTCTTCAAATGCCAGAATAACAAAATAGATTGCCGCCATCCTGAACATCGAGAAAAGAGATTTGAAAAATGAAAGAATGATCGCCCGATAGATCCTGCTCTTTTCCTGTCCGGAAAACTCTATGATTTTTCTGATCGCTTCAAGCATTACGCTGCACCTCCTTCGCTGATATGTGCCTGCCACATCGCATTATAAAGAGCGCTTCCGTTAAGAAGTTCGCTGTGAGTTCCCGAGCATTCAACCGTGCCTTTGTTGATCAGCACGATCTGATCGGCATCCGTGATCGTTGAAAGCCTGTGTGCGATGATGATCACTGTTTTATCTTTCATCAGTTTGGTAAGAGCCCGTTGTATGACAGCCTCATTCTCCGGGTCAATATAAGCCGTTGCTTCATCAAGGATCACGATAGGAGCATCTTTAAGCATAGCTCTGGCAATGGCAATTCGCTGACGCTCGCCACCCGACAGGCGGGCTCCGCCGCTTCCCACTTTTGTTTCATAGCCTTCAGGAAGCGCAGTTATAAATTCATCGCAGCCGGAGGCTTTAGCAGCTTCGCGGACCGCCTCATCAGAAGCTGATGTATCTCCCATACGGATATTATTCATGATCGTGTCATCAAACAGCCAGTTATCCTGTGATACATACGCCACCTGATCATAGAGCTGTTCAAGCGGGATCTCTCTTAAGTCTTTTCCGTCCATCTTTACCGATCCATCCTTCACATCCCAGAATCCGCCGACAAGCTTGGCTATCGTGGATTTTCCGCTGCCTGAAGGACCGACGAGTGCAGTAAAGCTTTTTTCCGGGACCCGGAGGTTGACATGGTGAAGGACCTCTTCGTTTTCGTGATATGAATAGTTGACATCACAGAATTCTATATTATGAGTTTCGAAAGTGACAGGCGTTTTCGAATGTTCCTGTTCTTCACCGGCCAGCAGTTCATCTACCGTGGCAACGGTAGTAGCAACTTTGGCCGAAGAATCCGTAAACTGGATCGCAGCAAGGATCGGCCCGACTATACACATGGAAAGCATGATCGACGTCATGAAAACGTCCGCTGAAATACTACCCGATATATACATGTACCATCCGATCGGCAATACCGTAACCAATGTGCATGGTGCGATCGTATAGCAAAGGGACTGACATACTTCCGTTTTTTTCATCCAGTAACAATAAAAGGAAGCATTCGCCATAACCTTATCTTTAAATTTCTGAAAAGATGATCTGCTTTGGCTGTATGCTTTGATCACCTCGATCCCATGGACATATTCAACGATGCTCGTGTTCATATCCTGCGTGATCTCAACTGACTTTTTATAATCTTCGGAATAACTGGCGGCGATAAATCCGAAAAACATCAATCCGAGCGGAACAGAGACCAGACAGATGAGGCCCATTCTCCAATCAATGATCATCATATAGATCCAGACCGCTATGGCACCGATGATATTGGATGTAAGTTCCGGGATCATATGCGCTATAGGGCGTTCCATCCGCTCCACCTCATCGACGATGATCTGCTTGAGTTTACCGCTGGATGTATCGATGATCGTGCCAAGAGGCATCCTCGGAAGCTTGGCAAAGATCTGTTTGCGTATCTCTCCAAGCAGAGAAAAGGTTGCTTTGTGACTGACACTCAGTCCCATCGCATAGAATAGGCTCTTGCATGCAAAGCCTGCAAAGGCAGCGATTACAAATACAAGGTAATAACTCCATTCCCTGTTTCCGGAAATCATTCCGGAAATGATCCTGGCCGCAGAAACAAAGGGAACTATGCCGGATACGACACCGAGTACAGCCAGTACGACGGACAGCATAAGCCTTCCATGTTCAGGCTTTGCAATCTCCCATATTCTTGCCGTGGGATTTGACTTTTGTTCCTTCATGTTATAAAACACCTCCTGATGATTGGTTATTTGGTTAGCAATTGCTAACTTACATTTATAAAATAAGCCTTCTCTCTTTGATCTGATATAAGAAGGCGTTATTATCCTAATATCCGAAAAATTCTCTCCAGGCCTTGGAGAAAAATCTGTCCAGAGTATCTGCGTAATGCAAGGCTTCCTCTCTGGTAAGATCGTGCTCAACCGTCTGAAACACTGCGCTTATGTTGGTCGTAGTCAACAGATGAAGTTCTCTTTTGTCAAAATCATTGAGTTTCACTCCCTGCTTTTTAAGTGCATCCATATAAGACAGGGTCATTTTTTCTTCCAAAACGGCAAGATCATGAAGAATGTTTTCATACTTTGTTCCCTGAGATTTGCATATGATCAGACGGAAAGCATCCAGATGATCGTATATGTATGCGATCGAGAGTTTTGCATCCTGTCCGGCCTCCATGAAACTCAGATCACCGGTTCCGATATACTGCTCCTGATCATCCGCTTCCAGATGAAAAAGACTTAACAATCCCTGATATGCAGGCTCGACCAGTGCGGAGAACATTTCCTCTTTGCTCGCAAAATGCTTGTACAGTCCGGATGCGCTCATTTCCGCTTCTTCCGCAATGCGTCGCATGGAGG
>JAILHW010000254.1 GCA_024695605.1 Lachnospiraceae bacterium
TTTGAAGAGCCGTTTCTGTTTTTGGGACAGGGCACGGATAATGTAACCCAAAACCCCGAAACCTATGCATCCCTGATCCGGGAGATCGCAGAAAAGGTAGGCTATGCTAACTTTTGTATGAAGCCCCATCCCCGGGGAACCTATGACCGCTTCGATGAAAAGATGCATCTCTATGAGGATTCTGCTCCCTTTGAGCTGTGCTTCGCCAAGGGGAAGATGGAAAAGAAGACCCTTCTGTCCTACTATTCCACAGCCTGCGTTTCGGGAAAGCTGCTGTTTCACTCCGACTGCCGGATCATCTTTTTATATCCCATGGCCGGGGATTCCTTTAACGAAAAATGTGACTATGAGCAGTACTTTATGAAGCTGCAAAAGCTCTATGGGAACATCGAGATCGCAAGAAGCCGGGAGCAACTGTGGGAACTGCTGAAATGATGTAACAAAGGAAAAAACAACTATGATTCTGATTCTTCTTATGCCGCTTGCGCTGTATGGCATCTTTGAAAAAATAAGGCCGCACACCGAAGAAGGCTGCGCTGCTCTGGCTGGAGCCCTTTTATGCTATGAAGGCTTCATCGTATTGCTTGCAAATATCTTATCCATCGGCTCAAGCTTAAATGCCATGACAGCTTCCGCTGCCTGGCTGATCCTGGATCTTCTTTTGTTTACCTTCCCCCGGGACGGCAAACAGGACGGGATTCTTTTGCCCATGCTGAAAAAAAGAGGCCGGCAGATCAAAGAAGGGATCACTTCTCTTCCGGGGAAATTCCGGGAGTTAAACGCCTCCTTAAGCCCTTGGGAAAAAGCCCTTTGTCTTTTGAGCATTGCTCTTTGTCTGATCCTGCTGTTTCTGGCTCTTTTCAACGTGCCTTACAATTATGATTCCCAGACCTATCATCTGGCCAGGATCGCCCACTGGATCGACAACGGAAGCGTCAACTATTATCTGACCAATATCGACCGCCAGCTCTATTCGCCGGTGCTTTCCGAGTACAACCTGCTCTTTATGCTGCTTCTGGGAGGATCGGATCTTTTACTGAATCTCCACCAGTATGCTGCCATGCTTCTGAGCGCCTATTTTATCTTTGTGATCCTGCAAAAGCTGGGTACAAAGCGGCTCTTTTGTTTCTTTGGCGTCTTTGTATATCTGACCATGCCATTGACCATGTCCCAGGCCATCACCACTCAGAACGATCTGTGCGCCGCCCTGTGGTATCTGATCTTTTTGTACTATGTGCTTTGCTTTCTCGAAACGCCGCCCTTGCAGAGAGCAGCCGGAATACATATTGCTGCCGACAAAAGCAAAACCAGCAGGCAGTGCCCCGGCTCCTTAATGATATTGTATGTCTGCATCGGCGCCTCCGTTGGCTTTGCTTTTCTGATGAAGCCCAGTGTCTGTGCTTCCATGGTGATGTTCCTTCCCTGGGTACTGGTGATGTGCCTTCGAAAGAAAGAAAAACTCATCACCCTGATCAAAGCCGGCATCACAGCGCTTCTGACAATGCTCCTCGTGATCTCGGAAACACTGATCCGCACCTATATCGCCTGCGGCAGCTTTATCTCCTCCACCACCGGCGGAGATATCATGGTGGCAACCAAAAATGTCCGTTACATTCTGGTCAATATCCTGAAAAACTACAGCCTTCTGATCACCCAGCATTTCATCACGGATCTGAACGGCTTCATTTACCGTATTGCCATTTCTGCAGGACGGATCCTGCAGGTAGAGGTCAACAACGAAGCCATTGCCTTCCACGGCTTTGACTTTATCACCTATCTGAACACGGGACTGGATATGTACAGCCACGACCGTACCTCCAGCTCCTTTGCAGCCTACCTGTCTCTTTTGGGCGGTCTGCTTCTGGTTCTTTCTCTGGTAGCAGCATTCTTTCGGTTTCTGCGCAATCAAGCCAGGACCGATGCAGCCAAAAGCAGTACGACCAAGATCGATGCAGCCAGAAACAACAAGCCTGCCAACGCTACCACAAAGCAGAAATCGGATACAAACAAAAACAGCACCCCCATCTCCTACGGCTTTGTCATCAGTGCATGGCTGGGCTTTGGATTTATCATGGCCCTTCTGCGCTGGCAGCCCTGGGGATCCAGACTGATGTACCCTGCCCTGACGGTGCCCACCGTAGCATCTGTGCATATTCTGGGGCAGTTGTTGTCCATGACGCAGAAGCCTTCCAAGTCATACCATGAACAGAAAAACGACTCGTCCGAACAGGCAGGCACCTCCGGCAAACCTGCTTCCGTCCTGAGGCAGATCGATCGTGTAAGCATTCAATCTGCGCAGCCTAAGTTCGGATTTGCCACCGTAACACTGGCCATCCTCACAATCCTGACCATCCTTCTTGCCATCAAGCCTCTGGCGGACAACAGTCAAGTTGCTCTTTCTTATCTGTCTTCCGGGTTTGACAAGACAAAAAAAGAAGAGCTTATGTTTGCAAGCCATAAGCACTCCTATGATTCCTATATACAGTTGATGGAGCAGATGGAAAAAACCGATCCGAAGGATATCGCCCTTGTGATCTCCGGAGACGGCTATGATTACCCCCTCTGGAAGATGGTAAAGGATCGCTTTCCTGATGCCCGGATCCGCCATATCATCGTGGATGATACCATTATGAAAACAACGGATACAACCTCGAGGGCCCTGCCTGACTGTATCCTGTGGATCGAACGGGGCTATAAAGAGATGGGTACCCATTTGGATTACTTCGGGGATGTTTATACCTGCGGTTTTGTCACCGATGCGCCCGAGACCTGTGACGGGATCTTTTACTATGACTCCATCGAGAACGGAAAAAGTAAGCCTTCGCTAACCGCCTCAGAGTAAATCATCAGATCCCCCGACAAGATCAGGATGCGTCTTTTCAATTTGCCCGTAAAACCAAATTCACTCATGACTACCTCCGTTTAAGTTAAAAGCCTTCGGTGTTCGTTCTTTTGGGATGCACTATGAAGCACAGCAGCAGCGCAAAAACCGTGTACATCGTCGGATAGGAGTACTGCACAAAGGATGCGGGTGCGGTCAAAAAGATGACACCCTCTCTGCCCAGCAGCGCTGCAAAAACGAAAAACAAAAACCACTTCTTCTTTACCAGACACCCGATCAAAAGGATCAGGGCCGCGATCAAAAACGGGATCAGGATCTCTCCGCCGAACTTATACAAAAACAATGCGTAGCCATCCCGGTGTTCGATGGGAAGGCGCCTGTAGGCATCCAGCATCTCAAAGCCGTAATCCCTGTCATGCTCATACAAATGAAAATCGGTGCTTACCACGGGCTTTAAATTCAGCACCCAGTCTTTATCGTAGGAAAAGATCCCGTTGGTCACGCAAAACAGCTGTGCACGCTCTCCCAGGTACAGATCAAAATTATGAAGGATCAGATTGATCGCACTTTTGATGTACCTTTGCTGCGTCTCAGCGTCCGCGCCTGTCTGGGTATAGCGTCCTTCGTTATGGTCGGAATTATAACGGGTATAGGCACTGCAGGATAAGGAGTCATTGTGCAGATATCCAAACTCCGTCACGGCACTGATATTGGCAAGATCCTCCTTGGCACCTTCATACTCCTGATCCCGCCAGACGATGACGGAGAGGGGTCTGGTGGTGGAAATGATCAGATAATCCTTACCGTAATAGGCCTTCTCCCCGTGCTTTTGGGGAAGGGCGATAAGGCTGTAAAACACCAGCGTCAAAAGGAAGAAAACGCCCACCCATCTGACCTTGTGATCCTTCTTATAAGCAAAGAAAACAAGGATCGGGGCTATGGGCAAAAGCACAATGCTCTCGCTTCTCCAAAAGGCAAGGATGGCACAAAGCATAGACAATAGCAGTACTTTCCCCGCTGTCAAAGGGCCACTTGCTCTGTAATCAAAATACAGGATCAGAAAAAACAGTAAAAAGAAGGAGGAATAGATAGCCGGTCTGAAGCACATGAGTGCTCCCAAAAGGGTAAAGGGCGCAAGCCCCGGCAGGATCAACAGGATCCTATACAGGATCCCATCCGCATGCAATACGGCACCAGCCCTGTCATAGAAAAAGGCATAGACCATGGCATAGCACACATCCGATAGCAGCACCGGC
>JAILHW010000011.1 GCA_024695605.1 Lachnospiraceae bacterium
GTCAGATCTCCTCTAACAGCTGTTCAAACTCAGCGATGCTCATCAGCACCTTTCTGGGCTTGGTCCCCTCCTCAGGTCCTACCACTCCGTATTCTGTAAGCTGATCCATAATTCTGGCAGCCCGGTTGAATCCGATCTTAAAGACTCTCTGTAGCATACCGATGGAAGCCTTTTCCTTTTCAATGATAAAGCGTCCTGCGTCGGCAAAATAGGAATCCCGCTCATCAAGACCGCCCTTGGCATCACCGCCGCTGTCACCGCCCTGATCGATGACCTCCATCTGCTTCAGGATCTGGTTTTCCGCCTCATCTGTCGTTTCTCCCGGATGCTCCTTTAAGAAGTCCACGACATCCGCGACCTCCGAATCCGAAACGAAAGCACCCTGCACTCTGACAGGCTTGGGAACGCCCTGCGGATAAAAGAGCATATCGCCCTTACCGAGCAGTTTTTCGGCACCCACCATATCCAGGATGGTCCGGGAATCGATACCCGAGGATACTGCAAAGGCAATACGGCTTGGCATATTGGCCTTGATCAGTCCGGTGATGACATCCACGGAGGGTCTCTGGGTTGCGATCACCAGATGGATCCCCGCAGCTCTTGCCAGCTGTGCCAGACGGCAGATGGAATCCTCCACCTCGCCCGGTGCCACCATCATCAGATCCGCAAGCTCGTCGACGATGATCACGATCTGCGGCAGCTTTTCCACCGGCTGACCGTTATTGGTCTGGGCGCTTTCCATCTTCTTATTGTAGCCCTTCAGATCTCTTACGCCCTGCTCTTCAAACTTCTTGTAGCGATCCATCATCTCATTGACACCCCACTGCAGGGCTGCCGAAGCCTTCTTGGGGTCCGTGACCACGGGAAGGAGCAGATGCGGGATCCCGTTATAGACGCTCAGCTCTACCACCTTGGGATCCACAAGGATCATTTTGACCTCATCCGGTTTTGCCTTGTATAAAATACTCATGATCAGGGTATTGATACATACGGATTTACCGGAGCCCGTGGAACCTGCAATGAGGACGTGGGGCATCTTGGCAATATCCGATACGATCACCTGGCCTGCGATGTCCTTGCCCACTGCAAAGGACAGGCAGGACTCTGACTTTTTAAAGCGGTCGCTGTCAATGAGCTCCCTCAGGGAGACCATGGTATTTTCCTTGTTCGGCACCTCGATCCCGACGGCCGATTTTCCGGGGATCGGTGCTTCTATACGAATATCCGTTGCCGCAAGCGCCAGCTTCAGATCATCCGTTAAGGATACGATCTTGGAAACCTTCACGCCCGGCTCGGGCTGGAGTTCATATCTGGTAACAGCCGGACCTCTGCTGATGTCCGTCACCTTGGCACTGACCTTGAAGGTCTCCAGGGTCTGCTGCAGCATGGCTGCCGTTTCCCGAAGCTCCTGCTGCTGGGATCCGGATTTTCCGCTGCCCTTGGCACGCTTTAAAAGATCAATGGGCGGCCGCTTATAGGGTCTGGGTTTGGGCTTTGGCATCTCAAGCGGCTGCTCCGGCTGCGAAGGTGCCTTTGACTCCTGTACGCCGCCGCCAAGTCCGATGG
The DNA here is from genome assembly GCA_024695605.1 of Lachnospiraceae bacterium. Classification (GTDB taxonomy): domain Bacteria; phylum Bacillota; class Clostridia; order Lachnospirales; family Lachnospiraceae; genus RGIG7926. The sequence goes on from JAILHW010000011.1 coordinate 1,567, forward strand.
AGCTGCTGTAGGTGGTCACCGGTGTATCGGCCGTGGCCTGTCTTTGCGCCGGATATCCGGCTGCGCTGACCGCCTGTCCGAGCGGGGTCATGGGACCCTCAGCCGGCTGCCCGATCTGTGCATCCTTTACATAGAGATTGGCCGCATCCTCTAATGCCTCCGTAATGGAGCGCATATCCAGATCCTGCGTATCACCCTCTTCATGCTCGCTGCGCACCTCGATCCGGTGCTTTCTCGGCTGGCGCACTTCACTGCGCGGCGCAGGATCATCCTCGATGACAGAAAGCTCATCCTCAAAAGGCACCGGCCGGTCTGCCTCGATCACGGCATTGGCAAGGCTGCCCTCCCGCATGGCTTCTTCGATCATCTCGTCCGCCGCTTCCTCATCATCGATGCCGGTGATGCGGATCTGTTCCATATCCTCAATGGTCAGTTTTCTGGAAAGCAGCTCCTGCTTTCCTTCCTGCCCTCTCTTCTTCGATCCTTTAGGACTCTTTTGGGCTGCCGCCTGCTCCGGGGCTTCTTCATCCTGAAGCTGTCTCATCTGATCCGCGGTTTCTTCGTCGCTTCTGTCATATTCGGGTGTCAGGTCCGTATCAAAGGTAACGCCCCGCACCTTTTTCGATCTGGCATCCTCCTCTGCGCGAAGCTTCTCCCGGGCTTCTTCCCGCTCGCGGCGTTTTTTCGCCCGCTCCTGTCTTTCCTCATAGAGTGCATCATTTCTCTCGATGCGATAATCCATATCCTGCTGCATATTGTCATAGAGCCGCTGACTGGCGTTTTTGATGGCTGTCAGGATGGATTTTTCCGTCATCAGCACGAAGCAGATCGCAAAGAGGATCAGCAAAATACAGACCGTTCCCACAACACCGATGCCCTTTGTCAGGCCTCTGGCGATGCCGCCTCCGATCACTCCTCCGGTGACGATATGCTGGTTGGCATAGGAATAGTATTCCGATGCCCTGCTTCCGATCTTATCCACACCGGCCATCAGGGAAAAGGCCACCTCCAGCACCAGGAACATGACCACGGCGCTGATCTCCTTGATGATCACCACCGGACTGCCGATGTTGACGATCACATACACGATCCCGAAAAACGCAAAGAGGGGAAAGATATATGCAAGCATGCCAAAAAGACCGAACATCACACTGCTGATGGCATCTCCGGCCTTTCCGATCAGATGAAAATTACATAAAAACAGCAAAATGGTGACAGCCAGTCCGATCCACAACAGTACCTCGTCGCGGACCGCCACGTCAATTCTTTCCTGGCGGCGTTTCGAAGCGGCGGATCCTTTCCTTTTTCCTCTTGCAGAGGAACCTCTTCTGCTGGCTGAGGATGATTTTCTCCCGGCACCGGTTGCCATAGTATCTCCGTCCTTTATCTTAGTTTCAGAGGCGCAGGTGCATCAGGGGATATCGTAAAAATTCCGGGACGGCTTTTCGATATCGAAATGCATCTGATCCTCACTGACTTCATAATCATAGTCGAGACCGTCGCGCTTTTCATGGGGCGTAGGTCCCGGCAGGGGATTTTTAATGAAGGTGGTGGTTTTCTGCTCTGTCTTTTCCTGAGTTTCTTCCTTCATATGCGCTCCCCCTATTCATCCTGTTTTAAATACTGCTCGACCTGGTATCTGGGTCTGTGCTTGACCTCCAGATAGATCTTGCCGATGTACTGTCCCACAAGGCCGATACCAAACAGCTGCATCCCGCCCAAAAACCAGATCGACAGGATCAGGGATGTCCAGCCCCGAACGACATTGCCGCTGCCGTAGGAAACAAAGGCATACACGGCTGCGATCAGGCAAAAGAAAACGATCACAAGTCCGAGCGTCGTTAAAAAGTTGATGGGCTTTACGGAAAAGGATGTAATCCCGTTCCAGGCCAGCGTGAGCATCTTACTGAGCGGATATTTGGATTCCCCCGCCACCCGCTCTTTTCTCTCATAATACACGCTGTCGGACTGATAGCCGAGTGTCGGTACAATGCCTCTGATATAGAGGTTGACCTCCTCAAAGCGGGAAAAATGCTCCACGGCCCTTTGGCTCATCAGTCTGAAATCCGCATGGTTATATACGGTCTTGACCCCGAAGGCTGCCATCAGCTTATAAAAGGCCTGGGCGGTGGTCCGCTTAAAGAGCGAATCGCGCTTTCGGTCATTCCGGACACCGTACACGATGTCACAGCCCTCGTGGTATTTGTCGATCATGTCCTCCATCACAGCCACATCATCCTGCAGATCCGCATCGATGGAGATCAGCATATCCGAATCCTCCATCGCCGCCAGCATTCCGGCGGTCAGGGCATACTGATGCCCGACATTGCCAGCAAGCTTCAAGCCTCTGACATAAGGGTGCTTGGTATAAAAGCCCTCGATCAGCTCCCAGGTCTTATCCTTGCTGCCGTCATCCACGAACAATACGTAGCTGTCTTTTGCAATTTTGCCCTTGTCCCAAAGATCTGTAAGCACCTCTCCCAGCTGCGTGACCGTTATGGGGAGCATTTCCTCTTCATTGAAGCAGGGCACCACGATCGCAAGTCTGTCCATAAGCCTTACGCTTCCTCCCAGTTGTGATAAACTGCCTGTACATCGTCATCATCATCCAACAGATCCAGTGTTCTGTTGAACTGCTTGATATCATTCTCATCGGTGAGTGTAACATAGGTCTGCGGGATCATGGTGATCTCCGCACTTGCCATGGGGATGCTGCTCTCCTGCAGTGCATCATAAACTGCCTGGAAATCATCCGGATCCGTTACGATCTCGAAGCTGTCATCCTCCTCGGCAAAATCCTCTGCGCCCGTATCCAGTGCCAGCATCATCAGATCATCTGCCTGCATATCGCACTCTTCCTTATCGATGATGATCTGTCCCTTCTTATCAAACATGAAGGATACACAGCCCTGGGTACCGATGCTGCCGGAGCCCTTGGTGAATGCGCTTCTGACATTGGCTGCGGTACGGTTCTTGTTGTCCGTCAGCGCCTCTACGATCACAGCGATACCGCTGGGACCGTAGCCTTCGTAGGTGACCTGCTCATAGTTTACACTGCCGCCTTCGCCTGCAGCTTTTTTGATACCGCGCTCAATGGTATCGTTGGGCATATTGTTGGCCTTTGCCTTGGCAATGACCGTAGCAAGCTTGAAGTTGTTGGCAGGGTCCGGACCGCCTTCCTTTACGGCAACGGCGATCTCACGACCGATGATGGTAAAGACCTTACCCTTTGCGGCATCGTTCTTTTCCTTTTTGTGCTTGATGTTTGAAAATTTTGAATGTCCTGACATACTTCCTCCTTATTCTATGTTAAGAGACCATTCTCTTATTACTCTACTCTTCATCTGTCTGCTGCGATGCGGGCAGCTTGGTTACCAGCACCTCCCGGATCACCCGTCCGGAGATCAGAAGGCTCTTGAAATGAAAGCCTCCGTAGTCCATCTCCACGATCTCTCCCTCCTTGGGGATATGTCCCAGGTGTGCGGTCATCAGCCCGTTCAGGGTTTCGATATCCTCCGCCTCAAATTCGATCCCCAGGCGCTTTCCCAGATCATCCAGATTGGTCAGGCCTTCGATCTCATAGCGGTCCGCTCCCTTTTCCGTGATGGACGTATCATCCTCATCGTACTCATCCAGGATCTCCCCCACGATCTCCTCCAGGATATCCTCCATCGCCACAAGTCCGGTCGTCTGCCCGTACTCGTCGATGACGATGACCAGATGGGTTTTGGTCGATTGCATGGCTTCAAACAGATTGTTCAGTTTTCTGGTCTCGGGGATGAAACGCACCTCCCGCACAAGACCGGGTACTGAGCGAACGAGCTTGCGGTCGCTCCTGCCGCCTGCCAGTGCCCGGCAGGCATCCTTGAAATGCACCAGCCCCACGATATGGTCCAGGTTCCCTTCATACACCGGAAACCGGGTGTTATGTGACTGCAGCATAAAATCATAGGCCGCCTTTAAGGTCATATTGGCATCCAGTGCCACGATATTGCCTCTGTGCGTCATGATATCACTGGCACATTTATCCGAAAAAGCAAAGATGTTATGGATCATCTCCGCTTCATTCTCCAGAACTACGCCCTGTTCATGACCCTCGTCCACCATCGAAATGATCGCTTCTTCCGACTGGTGTTTGGGCCGCTTGCTCCCAAACAAATCTCCACCTCTTTCTTAATTCTGATCAGAAAGCACACAAATCTTAGTATAGCATCTTCCCCGAAACTCGTCAATTCACGTACACTCTGGGGATCCTGGGCCCAAGATCACAGGCCAGCTCGTAGTTAAAGCGCCCGCTCAGATCGCCCAGCAGTTCCATGGTGATCTCCTCGCTGCCGTCTTTGCCGATCAGTGTCACCTCATCCCCGCAGGCTGCGCCCTCGATATCTGTCACATCCACCATGAATTGGTCCATGCAGACCCTGCCCAGAATGGGCGCTTTTTGTCCGCGGATCAGCACATAGCCCTTGGAGGATAAGCTCCTCGGATAGCCGTCCCCGTAGCCTACCGGGATGGTTGCGATCCTTCTGGGACTTTCGGCTGTATAGGTTCCGCCGTAGCTGACGGATCTACCGGCGGGAAGGTCCTTGACATAGACGATATGACTCTTTAAGGAAAGCATGGGTTTTAATGGTACAATGTCCCGTCTGACCTCATCGGAGGGCCACAGGCCGTACAGCGTGATGCCGGCCCTTGCCAGATCCAGATTGGCCTCTGGCATCTCAATGATCCCGGCGCTGTTGGAGGCATGGAAATAACGGATCCTGTCGGGAAACGCCTCCCGCACCCTGTCGCAAAAGGCGCAAAAGTCCGCAAACTGCCGATTCACAGGACCCTTATCCAATTCATCTGCCCGTGCAAAGTGGGTAAAGAGGCCTTCCGTCTCGATCCACTCCTGCTCCATGGCCGCTTTTACAAAGGCAAAGCCCGCATCATCGGGAAATACCCCGATCCGGGACATGGCCG
>JAILHW010000030.1 GCA_024695605.1 Lachnospiraceae bacterium
CGGCCATGCGGGATCATATGGAGGAAAAAGGGATCGATATGCTCATCGGCTCCCGCTTTATCGAGGGGGAGGGCTTTCAGTCCTCGGCGGCAAGACGCTTCGGCATCCGCTTTTTCTCGGGACTGATCTATTGCATGACAAAGGTCAGGGTGATGGACCCCACCTCCGGAATGCGGATGGGCAATCGAAAGGTGATCCGCATGTTTGCGGCCTGCTATCCCAAGGATTATCCGGAGCCTGAAAGCGTGGTGGCTGCGATCCAGGCAGGAATGCGGGTTGAGGAGTATCCCGTGATCATGCGGGAGCGGATGGGAGGCACCTCTTCCATTTCGCCCGTCAGAGCGGTTTATTACATGATCAAGGTGACGCTTGCCATTTTGGTGGAGCGTTTTCGCAGAAAGGAATATCGGAAATGATGACATTAAAGCTTCAGCTCATTGTCGGCATTGTGCTGGTATTGGGGCTGTTTGTGATCCTGTATATGGTGAAAAAAAGAAGCCTGGATCTGAAGTATGCGCTGTCCTGGCTGCTGGTGATCTGCTTTGTGCTGGTGCTGGACTGCTTCCCGAAGCTGCTGGATAAGCTGTCCCGCCTGCTGGGCGTGTTCTCGCCGGTAAACATGATCTTTTTCCTGGGCTTTTGTTTTTCCCTGGTGATCATCTTTACGCTGACGGTGATCGTATCAAGAATGTCCGAGCGGATCCGCAAGCTCTCCCAGGCGGTGGCGCTGAACGAGCAGCGGCTTCGCAGGCTGGCGGGAGAAACAGACGAAGATGAAAACCGGGATAAAGAGGAGCAGGCATAAAAGTTAGCGGGAGTAAACTTTACAAGGCATGAAACAGAAGGACAATTCAAAACAATTTTATATGGATCTTTGCCTGTTTTTGGTGCTTTCCGCTCTGGCCCTGTATGTGCGCTTCGTGCTTCGCAATGTGGTAGCCGGAGACTACAAGATGTTTTTTGAGCCCTGGGTAGCAACCCTCAGAGAGGCCGGCGGCGGGATCAAGGGACTTGCTGCGGAATTTGACTACGTGGATTACACCACGCCCTATCTGACCATTCTTTCCTTTATCAGCATCTGTCCTTTTTTAAACACCCTGCTGCTGATGAAGATGGTTTCCATCGTGTTTGATTTTTCCGCAGCCTTTGCGGTTATGGCCATCGTGTATGACAGACGCAAAAATCTGACGGAGGCAGTCCTTGCATACGGCGCACTTTTACTGGCACCCACCGTGATCGCCAATAGCGCCATGTGGGCCCAGTGCGATATCATTTTCACCTCCTTCGTGCTGTGGTCTTTGTACTTTATGCTGAAGGAGAAGCCCTCGGTTTCCATGATCTTTTACGGCATAGCCTTTGCCTTTAAGCTGCAGACCTTTTTCATCCTGCCGCTTTACGTGATCTTCTGGATGAAGGGAAAGGTAAAGCTTTGGCATTTTGTCTGGGTGCCCGTGATGTATGTGGTGGGCATGATCCCGGCACTGATCGCCGGACAGAATTTCTGGGAGCTTTTGACGGTGTACTTTTTCCAGGCAGAGGGAAAGATGGACATCTATGCTCTGTCTCATAAATTTCCGAATATCTATCAGCTCTTCGGAACGGATACCTTCCTGATCGAGTACGCCGATGCGGGCGTTTTTGTGACCCTGGCAGCACTGATGGCAGAGCTGTATGTCTTTGCCAGAAAAAAATACGAATTTGACAAGCCCCTCATCCTTCGTATGGGGATGCTTCTGACTATGACGGTGGTCTTCTTTTTGCCTCATATGCATGAGCGATATGCGATCCTTGTAGATGTGCTGGCCATCGTGTATTTCTTCTTTGAGGACCGGGTTTTGTATATCCCGGTGCTGACGATCCTGTGCTCCTTTGCGGGCTATACCGTTTATCTGGCGCAGAACAATGTGATCCCTATGGCGGTCTACACCCTGCTGTTTTTGGGGCTGATGCTGGATCACGGCAGATATGTATTCCAAAGGCTTGGGATCCTCCCGGCCGGGCAATCGAAATAGGATAACTTATGGACGAGAAACTGACGGGCTTTATCACAACTGAATA
>JAILHW010000034.1 GCA_024695605.1 Lachnospiraceae bacterium
GTAACAATTATGCTCTACACAACACTTTTTAGTATTGAAAAACACGGTTGCAAGAGATTTATGACAAGGAGGTGTGCAATGGAACAATTATTAAAGAACTATCCGGCAGTATTGAGCATATCAGATGTAGCGGAAATACTGAATATTACACCCGCCACCGTCAGGCGGCATATCAAAAAGAACGACATTCCAAGTGTAAAGGTCGGGAGACTTGTAAGAATCCCTAAGGATTCTCTCATCTCATACCTTCACGGAGAACAAACACCCATACAGGACTGTGTAGAGTCCGGAATGAAAAACTGAGCCGAACAACTATTAATCAATTGGAAAGGAGGCGATCGTATGGGATACACATCAATCTTAGCTGATTATAACGATATTCTTCTGCCGGAAGATATTCAGAAGATCTTAAAGACCGGTCGTAACACCGTGTACAAATATCTCGCGGAAGGACGGATCCGTTCACTTAGGATCGGTGGGAAATACAGAATTCCCAAGAGATATCTCCTGGAGTTCATCTATCCCGACGTGGATTTTACAAAAGAGGAGAATTAAAATGGCAAGACGTAAAAAAGACGGAAGAAGAGCGACAGGGATCCAAAGTAAGCGTGGGATTCTTCAGATCGTTACTTCCAAACCGGTGATGAAAGACGGCGTAAGGAAGGTTGAGAAAAAGTGGATTTCTACCGGCCTTCCGGATACACCGGAAAATGTCAGAAAGGCATCGGAGATAAGAAGCAGAATGCTGAATAGCAGGCCTATGTCGGCTTTAGACAGGAATATCCTTTTATCTGATTATATTGATATTGTCCTGGATAAGAAAAAGCGCGAGGTCTCCGATACCACCTACTCGGCATATTTTTACAGAGCAAAGAGAATAAAAGCGTATTTCGGAATCACCAAGGTTCGAGAAGTCAATGAGATATCTGTTGAACGCTTTTTGGACGATCTGTTTTTAACACACCAGGTCCAACCCCGGACTGTTAAGGATATCAAGGTGTTTTTCGGCAGCGTCATGGATTATGCCATGAAGGAAGGGCTTATCGCCCATAATCCGGTAAAGGAAGTAGTGATCAACAAAAACCTGGCGGACAAGTACGCCAAGGAAAAGACAGCGGATGAAGAATTCTTTTCCTATGAAGAAGCCCAGCTTTTCCTCAGTAAGTCAAAGGATCATGAACTGTATGAGTTGTTCTATCTGACATTGTTCTTTGGACTTCGAAGAGAGGAAGCGCTGGGACTTCGCTGGTCGGCAATTGATTTTAAGAACAAAACCATGCGGATCAACCATACGGTCACGAAAGGATTATCGATCAACCGCACGAATACGACCAAGACTTCCTCCAGTGCCAGGGAATACCCTCTTAACGATGAGCAGATAGAGATGTTTTCACGGCTGAAGGAAAAGGAGACGGCAAACCGCAAATTGTGCGGTAACGGATACTATGACAGCGATTATATCTTCAAGCATGTGGATGGTACCTTATACTATCCGGATCATCCGACAAAGGCCTTTGGGAAATTGATCAAAAAGATCCCGGAACTGCCGCAGGCGATCACCTTTCACGGTCTTCGGAGTTCCTGCGTTTCCATCCTGGTTCATCAGGGCATGGATGTGAAGAGTATTCAAAAGTGGGTAGGTCATGCTGACATCGACACGACCCTGAGGATCTACGCCAAGGTCAAAGATAAGGAAGCAAAGAGAGAAATCTCGGACGCTATGAATAACATCATTTCATTGAAAAACTATGAATGATACTACTATGAAAACTGAATAAGATCTGCGGAGAATTCCGTGTTTTATTAAGGAAAAGAGTCGAAAAAGTGCAAAGGGTTAGACAAAAGTTAGACATCGGGCAAAAAATAAGACCTTCCGAAAATCGGAAAGCCTTATTTTATCTGAGTCGAAGCGACAGGATTTGAACCTGCGGTCTCCGCTTCGCTCCGGTCGGCCCAAAGCCGAGGTCCACCGGACCTCGTGGGCCCTCTGCGCCCTCACAAGCGTACAGGACGCAATGAGGTCGCAGGGTACAGTTCATGATATTTCGACGAAAAAACGGTTGCCTATTGGCAACCGTTTCTTCCGTCGAAGCGACAGGATTTGAACCTGCGACCTCTGCGTCCCGAACGCAGCGCTCTACCAAACTGAGCCACGCTTCGTTATAAAAGGTTGGGCGGATATTTTTATCCGCCCAACTATACTATCATAGAATGCTTTGTTTGTCTATGTTTTTTTTAGTTTCCGGATTCGCTCCACATATCCTGGGCTACGCTTTCATCCAATTCCAGGGAATCGTGCAGGTCACCGTTTTCGTCCATCAGAACGCCGGTGCTTTCCTCATCGAAACGATAGCCGAAGGTCTTGTCTTCTACGGAAAACTTGTTATAGGTGCTGCCGTCTTCAAGGGTTGCTTCCTCTGTTTCCAGATCGCCATAGTAGAACTTGTCACCCTCCTGTACCAGAACTACGGGAACGCCATCCTTGCGGAAGAGAGCAAGGTTCATATCGCTCTTTCCGTCATGGGAGTAAAGGCCGCCCATGTAAACGAGGCCTTCATCTCTTGCGGGAGTGCTCTCGGAAAGGGTGAGAGAGTCAAACAGCATAGCGATGGAGTCGCTGATGGGAATGTCGATCTCGTCCTGACGGGTGATGTGGACTAAAACATCGATCAAAAGGGTACCGTCATTGAGAGGTACTGCATAGTAGTCTTCCTTTACATAAGGATCATTGCCCTCTGCAGGCTTCTGATCAGCCCGGAAAGCGGGACCGAAGCTAAGCTCGCCGTCCGTTACTTCATAGTTGTCGGCGCTATCCTTGATCAGATCGTCACGTACGGTTTTGGCATCCTGGCCCGGCAGATATTGAAAGCTGGCCATAGAGGTTCCGCCTGCTTCGCCGCTGTAAACGAAGTCAACCATGTTCTTATCATCAGACTCATTCACATTGAATACACTCGGATAGTAGCGTACGGACCAGCCGTTCTGGCTTTCATATACGGAATCTTGTGCAGCTGCAGGCTCTTCTGCGGCCTCCTCTTCGGTCTCTGCTGCGGCTTTCTGATCTTCGGTCTCTTCAGCAGAAGCATCTGCAGCATCTGCAGCAGCATCGGCTTCCTCAGTCTCCTGCGTCTCTTCGACAGCCTCCATGGCGCTTCCCTCAGCATCGGAGGTTGCGGCTTCCTTTCCGCAGGCTGCAAGCCCTAAGCAAAGGGCGGTTGTTAACAGTACACATAAAGCTTTCTTTTTCATGTTTGTTTCTCCTTCTTTCTTTGTTTTTCCCCTGTTTTGCGTTCAGTTTAGCACTCCAAACGGAAAAAACAAGGTCGATTACATCCAAATTAACCAAAACCAGACGTGCAAAACTATGCAAACTATACAAAAACTGATAGAATAGACAGCAAAACAGTCTTCATAGATTCTTAAAAAATTTCCGCTTTTTCCCTTAAGAAAGAACGGGTATGATGAAACCATAGCATGGGCAAGGCCCCTGCCTTAAACTGCGCAGAGACAAAGAAAAGAGGTATGTATGAACAGGATCCTGGTATGTGACGATGACAAAGAGATCGTGGAAGCGATCGCGATTTACTTAGAGCAGGAAGGCTTTGAGGTCAGAAAGGCTTACGACGGCAGAGATGCCATCCGGCAGATGAAGGAAGAAAAGATCGATCTGCTCATCATCGATGTGATGATGCCGCTTTTGGACGGCATCCATGCAACCCTTCTGATCCGGGAATTCTCCAGTGTGCCGATCCTGGTTTTATCGGCCAAGTCGGAGGACGCGGATAAGATCCTGGGGCTCAACGTAGGAGCGGATGATTATATAACAAAGCCCTTCAATCCCCTAGAGCTGATCGCCAGGGTAAAATCAGCCCTTCGGCGTTATCAGAAGCTGGGAGCGGCACCCGTGGAGGAAAATAAAAGCGAGTATGTGCTTCGCGGTCTTTCGATCAATGATGAGACCAAGGAGGTCACGGTAGATGGTGAGCCGGTCAGGCTGACACCCATTGAGTATCAGATCCTGCTTCTTTTTATGAAGAATCCGGGCAAGGTGTTTTCCTCCGAGCAGATCTATGAGAGCATCTGGAATGAGGATGCCTACGGCGCGGAGAATACGGTAGCGGTTCACATTCGTCACATTCGGGAAAAGATCGAGATCAATCCCAGGGATCCCCGTTATCTGAAGGTGGTTTGGGGAGTCGGCTACAAGCTGGAGAAATAGGATGAGGAGAAATTGAGTATGGATGAGAACAAGACCATAAAAAATAAGCGACAGGCGTGTGTGCTCTGGGGAAGTGTCATCACGATCTGTGCGATCGCGTTTATGGCGACGCTTTTATATCTGTTGGATTGTGTACGCGTAACGGACAATATCCGGCCCGGGATCAAGGATGTGTATCTGGATGTACTGCAGGAGGAGAAGGACTCCTACCGGGAAACGGACAGCTTCTATAATCTGTTTTTCTCGGATACGCAGACCATTGCCAGAAATCTGGCTGTGTCACAGCAGTTTGAAGAGAAAAACGAATATGCGGGCGACAAGAAGATCGATATTATCAGCTATTATTACAGAAGAAATCCCAATAAGATCCCCGCGCAGTATCAGGATCTGCATATCGAGTACCGGCTTCGGGATCTTCTGGCCTGGCACAGCATGGACTGGTACGACCAGAGCAGGGAGCAGTGGCTTGCAGCCCACCCCGGCTTTTCAAAGGAAGGCTTAGGGCAGGCTTCTTCGGATGAAGCTGCTGCTTCGGCTGACAATGCGGATGCATCCGAAGAGGTATCCGGAGACGAAAGGATACAGGAAGGTATGCGTGATCCCTGGGCGGAGGAGGAGATCGAGGAATCCGCCGGTCCGCGCTATGGTGTGATCGTAGAGGAGTATTATCCTGTCGATGGGATCAGTCTGTATGAAAGATCCTATGAGAGCGGAATGGATGTGTTTCTGGAAGGAAGAGAGGAGCTTCCGTCTCTTCGGCAGATTTTGTGGTCCGATATCGAAGAGCTTCAGGACAACGAGTCTACTTACGAAAAAGGCGAAGCCTTTATGAATGCCGATCAGAACTTAAAGTATGTCCTTTTGGATCCCAATTGCAGGATCATCAAAAGCAACCTGCGGCTGAAAAACGACATCCTGCATACAGAGATGAAGGAGAGAACGAAGCTTTTAAAGGAGGCTTTTTCCTCTCAGAAAACCTATCTGCTTTATACCTATGGAACGCTGCAGACAGAAGCGGGAAAAACAGGTCACTATATCAAAAAGGAATTTACCGATGCGCTTTCCTATTATGATTACATCTGCCCCGAAGGAAGCGAGCTTCTGCTCTGCGTCCTGGATGAGGGCAAGGATCATGAGATCCTGGGAAGCTACAAGAGTACGGATCTGTACGGGAAGGCGGATGCACAGTTTCATAAGGCTTTGACGATGGGTTATGTATGCCTTTTGGCGGTCTGCTTTTTTGTGGCAGCTTTGGCCTTTATCATCTTTACCGTGTTTGTTCCTGCCATGAAAAAAGAAAAGGTCAGAGGCTTTCACAAGGTGCCTACGATCGTTGCGGCCTTTATCATGCTGCTGCTCGGTACATGCTGCATCACACCGCCGCTGGCACTTTTGGACGGCTATGGTGACAGGATGCTCCCCGGCGGCGAGTATGCGATCGTGTTTGTTCCCGTTGTGCTTGCCTGTACGCTGTTCGGGATCCTGGCCTTTTTATACGGCTGGTATTCCCTCGTTCTGCGGATCAAGTCAAAAACGCTGTTTTCCGACAGTCTGATCGCGGTCCTGTTTTTGGGGAAAAACAGTCTTTTGATGAGGATCATAAAAGGTGCATTCTCGCTGATCAAAAGAGTGGCTGACTTCTTTTCCTCGCAGCAGACCGTACTGGTCGGCACGATCCTTCCCTATGTGGGCTTTCTGATGCTCAATGCGATGATCGTCGTTGCTTCCGGAATGAGCGGCTTTGGGATCTTCCTTTGCTTTCTCATCGATCTGGCGGTAGGGGTATATCTGTACTTTGCCAAAGCCTCCAGACAGAAGATTGATGAGGGGATCGAACGGATCATCAACGGGGATCTGGGATATCAGATCGATACGGAAAGGATGTTCAAGGGCGATAAAAAGACAGCCGAATCTGTCAACCAGATGGGCGATACCATCACAGGTGCGGTAGAGAGAAGCATGGCGGATGAGCGGATGAAAACGGAGCTGATCACCAATGT
>JAILHW010000040.1 GCA_024695605.1 Lachnospiraceae bacterium
AAGGCCGCATCCGAGCATCTGATCAGATTCAGATAATTGGTCAGTACCTTGGATCGGACTTCCTGATCCGAAACCTGAATATCCTTCGGAAGATCCGCATAATCCCCGTCATAGGGCGAGTGATTTTGCATCGTCACATTATACAGAAAAACAGGACCATCGTTCTCTTTTTTTGCTTCCTCATACATGCGGATGAGCTCATCCACATCGGAGGCATCCGAAACATATCCCCGCAAAAGCGTATGCTCCCGATCCTCAATATCCTCCAGTCCGAGATAGGTGGAAAAGCCCAGATTCTCGTAGGCCAAAGGCCTCTGGTATCCGTCCCGCAAAAAAGGATGCATCGCCGAAAGACCCCCATAGCCCTCCGCCTTCAAATCCGTTACCAGACTCTCCATGGGCTTCTTGATCAAAAACTGAAACGGCGCAACGCCGCCGAGATCCTCCATGGACAGTCCTGTTAAAAACTCATACTCACTGTTGGCGGTATAGCCGCCGAATACGGAAGAATAGGCCGTGCCTTTTACTGTATTTTCCGTAAGCGACTTGATAAAAGGCATCACCTCTTCGTTGGTCTCAAAGCCCTTTCCGACACTCTGCACATCGGAAAATGCTTCGTTCATCATTACGATCACGTTGGGCTTTTTGTAGGTCTGATCATCCTGCAGATAGGCATCCACATAATCTGCCAAAATGGCATCTGCTTTTTCCTCCGTATAGCCCTCCGGCTTTTGCAAAACAGCCATCTGCCCGCTACGGATGAAGGTCAAAACCGCACCGTTTGAAGCATAGGATTTCTGGGGATTGAAATGACTGACGGTGACACCCGCCTGTTCCAAAAGACCGCTGAACCCAAACAGATAGACGCATCCGGCTATCAAAAACGCTGCTATGATGGCCTGATTTCTCCGGCCCTTCCCATGAAACTTCACATTCGCGGGAAAGAAGCCCACCAGAAAGATGCCGAGTACATCCGCCGTCATAAAAATCTTCAAATGGGTATCCGGTGAAAAATGAAACCGATCCGCCACCGACAACGCCGTACCTGCGATCATAAGATCCGGCGCCAAAAGAGGAACACCGCGAAAGCTCTGGGCACAGATATCCGCCACGGTGAAAACCAGCATCAGAAGAAGCGTCAGGATCATCCCGCCCTTCAGATTGTTAAACAACGTCGTAAACACATAAACCAGTACCAAAAGAAGCAGCGGATTCAGCAGCGCCACGGGCATCATCAACATAGCCGGATCCCCGGTACACAGCTCCATCAGATAAAACAAAAGAAGGATCAGCCCTACACAAATCCCCCCAAATATAACCTGCATTTTTCCCCCTGCCTTAGAGGGCTGCTGCTTTTCTTCTGATATATTCTCCTGTTGACTCTGCTGCTGCAGCTTTGTTGTCTTTGTATCCTTTACTTCCACAATCAAATACTCCAAAACTAATCTATTTTTCTCGTCCACGAGAGGGCGCAAGGCGTCCGGTGGACGCCTGCTTTGCGCCGACCGAGCAGGACTTTATGTCCTGCGAGACCGCACGAGATCCGGTGGATCTCGGTTTGCGCCGACCGAGCAGGACTTTATGTCCTGCGAGACCGAACCTCTTCGAAGCCCGACGGGCCACGTCCACGAGAGGGCGCTGCGTGCCGGTGGCACGCGTCCAGCGCCGACCGGAGCGAAGCGGAGATACGAACCTCCAGGTTCGTATCATCCGTGTCGCTAAATAGGAAACACCCGGGGAAATCCCCGAGTGTTTCCTATTTACCGTCCACGAGAGGATTCGAACCTCCGACCTACCGCTTAGGAGGCGGTCGCTCTATCCTGCTGAGCTACGCAGACATGTTATATGGAAAACAGCACCCCGGCTGTTTCACACCTAATAACTGTACCAATCTATGCCATTTTTGTCAAGCCGACCTATGAAAAGTTGACCTGCCCCTGCATCCAGATCACGCCCTTGAAACGCCTTCCGACCTGTGGCTCGCCCACCAGATCCGCGCTGTTGATGCAGACATCAAAATACAGATCGTTGCAGCAAAGCGTCATTAGCCAGATCTTTTCCTTGGAAAGCGAATTTTCAAACTGCTCATAGGAGGTGATCTCCCCGAGGATGGAATACTGATCGCATTCCACTCCATAAGGCATAAAGTAGGTATCCACAAGCGTGAGCACATCCTGCTTTAAAACAAGACGCGAAATGCTCGAATAGGTATCGATGTCATCCAGCGTCAGGGACTCCATCGCATCCTCATCCCCGTTGCGGGCCGCATCCATCAGCTTGCTGCGGCTGGCGGACTCTTTTTTCAGCTTCCGCTTATCCGACTCCTTTTTTTCCAAAGGAAGCAGGATCCTTCCTTCGGTGGAAAGCGCGCCGAGGATCAGGGAAGAAGAGGCTTCCGATCCGTTCTTTGCGCTTCGGGTCTTTAGATAGGTGATCACATTTTGCAGGTAAAAGATCAGCGAAACGCCGAGCTTTACATCATCACAGACTCCGGCATAGGATTCCTTTTCCGCATGCCGCTCTATCGTAACCTCCTCATAGGAGCTGATCTGTGCACCTTTGCAAAAGGGGAAATAATAGCTCAGTGTCAATTGGTTGTCATCACTGAATTCGCCGCGAACACCGATGCCGACACCCGGCGCGACCTCCATCAGATACTCGGCAAACAGCATGTCGCTGTCGTCATAAAGACTGATGAAATTTCTCTCGTCCGCATGATGGACCACATAAGCCAAAAGGTCATTGACCTGTACGCGGTTTTTGAAATTGGAAAACCCGATGGCCCGCAGGTATTTATGCATGGTGTTCACCCCCTCTCATTTTTCGTTCTCCGGTATCTGTTATCCGTTATCTTGCGTATTTCAAAATACAGATGATGGCTCTTACGCCGTCCTTAAATCCGATCTTCTTGCCTTCCTCACTGGTCCTTGGATGGTAGGAAATCGGAACCTCGTGGATCTTGATCCGCATCTTGGTCACCTTTGCCGTGATCTCCGGCTCAAAGCCGAACCGTTTTTCCTCAATGTCAATGCTCTGGATCACATCACGACGAAACGCCTTGTAGCAGGTTTCCATATCCGTCAGATGCTGGTGTGTAAACAGGTTGGACAGAAGCGTTAAAAACTTGTTGGCAAGCCGGTTGGCAAGATACCCCTTTGCCTTGCTCCTTAAAAAACGGGAGCCGTACATCACCTTGGCCTTTCCCTCAAAAATGGGAGTGACCACCTTTTTGTATTCCTTCGGATCATACTCCATATCGGCATCCTGGATGATCACCACATCTCCGGTAGCAGCGGCAAAGCCCGTTTTCAGAGCCGCACCCTTGCCTCCGTTCTGTTCATGGTAAATGACTTTGGAAACCAGGGGCGTGATCTTTTCCTTCAGGATATCCCTGGTCCCGTCTGTGGAACAGTCATCCACAACGATGATCTCCTGCTGCTCGATCCCGCTGTCTCTGACCTTTTCTATGATCTTTTCGATATTGTCCTTCTCATTATAGCAGGGGATCACCACCGATAAAACAGATCCCTTTGCTGCCTGTTCTTCTTTCATTTGCTATACCCCACACAAAGCCTTATTTTTTCGGCACCAGAACCTCTTTGCCGCCCATGTAAGGACGAAGCACCTCGGGAATGGTTACGCTGCCGTCCTCCTGAAGATGATTCTCCAAAAAGGCAATCAGCATTCTGGGCGGAGCCACTACGGTATTGTTCAGTGTATGTGCAAAATACTTCTTTCCTTCCTCATCCTTAACACGGATCTTCAGTCTTCTGGCCTGTGCGTCGCCGAGGTTGGAGCAGCTTCCGACCTCAAAATATTTCTTCTGTCTCGGAGACCATGCTTCCACGTCAAAGGATTTTACCTTCAGATCCGCAAGGTCACCGGAGCAGCACTCCAGGGTCCTGACGGGAATGTCCATGCTGCGGAACAGATCTACTGTGTTCTGCCACAGCTTATCAAACCACATGGGAGATTCCTCGGGTTTGCAGACCACGATCATTTCCTGCTTTTCAAACTGGTGAATTCTGTAAACGCCACGTTCCTCGATGCCGTGCGCTCCCTTTTCCTTTCTGAAGCAGGGAGAGTAGCTGGTAAGCGTCTTGGGAAGCTCAGCCTCCGGTGTGATGGTATCGATGAATTTTCCGATCATGGAATGCTCGCTGG
The DNA here is from genome assembly GCA_024695605.1 of Lachnospiraceae bacterium. Lineage (GTDB taxonomy): Bacteria > Bacillota > Clostridia > Lachnospirales > Lachnospiraceae > RGIG7926. The sequence continues at coordinate 4,165 of JAILHW010000040.1, forward strand.
TACCGATCAAAAACAGATCCTCGCCCTCGATCTTGTACATCATGGCATCCATTTCGGCAAAGCTCATAACACCGGTCACCACATTGGAGCGGATCATAAAAGGCGGAACGCAGTAGGTAAAGCCTCTGTCGATCATGAAATCTCTTGCATAGGAGATCACTGCGGAATGCAGTCTTGCGATATCACCCATAAGATAGTAAAAACCGTTTCCCGCAACGCGGCCTGCCGCATCCAGATCGATGCCGTCAAAACGCTCCATGATCTCGGTGTGATAAGGGATTTCAAAATCCGGTACCACGGGCTCGCCGTATTTGGTAACCTCTACATTTTCACTGTCATCCTTTCCGATGGGAACGGAAGGATCGATGATATTCGGGATCACCATCATTCTCTTTAAGAGCTCTTCGTCATATTCCTTCTCCAGACCTTCCAGCTCCGTCAGACGCTCAGCAAAAGCAGCCACCTGCTTTTTCACCTCTTCGGCTTCCTCTTTTTTCCCCTGTCCCATCAGGGCGCCGATCTGCCTGGAGATCTTATTTCTCTTGTTTCGAAGATCGTCGGCCTCCTGTTGTGCCTGGCGCTTCTTCTGATCCAGGTCGATCACCTCATCCACCATGACGAGCTTTTCGTCCTGAAATTTCTTTTTGATGTTCTCCTTTACAAGCTCCGGATTTTCTCTGACAAATTTCATATCCAGCATTGCTTTTTCCTCCTGCTTATGGTTTTTTTATGATTCTCTATCGTATCGAAAACGGATCCTTATCGATCATCCGGATCCTCATCATATCTATCCTCATCATAGGCTTCTTCGTATGTCTCGTCCCCATAGCCTTCGTCATACGAGGCATCGTCGTAAGTACCATCGTCATATGCTTCATCGCCGTATGCTTCATCGTCATATGCATCATCCACAAAGGATTCCTCATAGGCTGTATCACGGCGACGCTTTTTGGAGGATCCTTTCTTCACGGAAACGTGAGAGATCTCATCCTCCGAAACAGGAACACTGCGCCGTTTTTTCTTTGACGAGGATCTGCCCTTATGGGTGACCTCCACGTACTCGCCGTCTCCGTAGTCCGATTCGGATCCAAGCTCCGCGATCAATGCTTCTGCCTCTAACAGATCCGGATCCTCAAAGGTATCCCGCATGGGACTCTTTCTTTTTTTATCCTCCGAAACGGATGCAGCTGCTTTTCCGGCCGGCCGCGAAGGGGAGCTGACATCATCCTCATTCACTCTGGTGCGCATGGTAAAGTTTTGCTCCAGCGCCCTGGCCAGTGCCTCCTGCTCATCTCCTGACAGCTCAATGCTGCTGCTGCCGTCATGGATATCCTTGATGTAGCAGTAGCTTCCTTCGGTAGAGTGTACACTGTTCATCAGAAAGCCGTTGTTCTTTTCATCCAAAAGTGCGAGGGCAAAGGAGAGCTTTCCGCCCATCTGGTGAAAGGCATCATATTTGACCAGACCCACCTTCTGGAATACGGTCTCCAGCCGCTTGTAAATGTGCCGGATCTCTCTTTTATTCTGGGAGCTCTCTTTTTTCAGATAATCGATATCGTAAAAAAGAGTTTTGATCTCCTCCTCCATACTCCTGGCACCGGAGCCTCTCATAAATGCTTCGTAGCGCTTTTTCAATCCGCTGAGCTTGGACATGGTCACGATCAGCAGGATCAAAAACAAAAGCACCAGTCCCAAAACAATGAGAAACAAAAGTCCGATATCCACGGACCCGAGTCCCATGCTTTGTAATAGATTACTCGTCATACAGACGCCGCCTTTCTTTTCCCGTTCTTAAAAAGTTAGCAGCCGCTAACTTTTATCGGATCATTCCCGTGATCCGGTCAAATTCATCATGAGAATAAAACTCGATCTCGATCCTGCCGCTTCCCTTTTCTTTTGGAATGATGCTGACCTTGGTCCCTAACTGGGTCTTCAGCTTTTCTTCCATCTTCTGATAAATGGCAAGCAGGCTCTCGTCATATTCCTTTTGTTTCTTTTCCTTCTTTTCCTTACCGATCTCCTTGACGATCTTTTCGATGTCACGCACGCTCAGCTTTTCATCAAACACGCGCTCGGCAAGCTCTACCTGCTGCTTGGGATCCTCCACTGCGATCAGGCTTCTGGCATGACCGGTTGTGAGCTTTTCATCAATGATCATCTGCTGCACTTCATCCGTCAGCTTCAAAAGACGGATGGAATTGGTCACGGCACTGCGGCTCTTGGAAACCCGGTCTGCCACATCATCCTGCTTTAAGTGAAACTCCTCTAACAGTCTCTTAAATGCACGGGCTTCTTCAATGGGGTTTAAGTCCTCTCTTTGCAGATTTTCGATCAGGGAGATCTCCACGATCTCCTGCTCTGTCAGATCCTTAACGATCACGGGAACCTCTTTGAGACCCGCAAGTTTGGATGCACGCCAGCGTCTCTCACCGGCTACGATCTCCAGGTATTTTTTCCGATCCTTAACGATCAGGGGCTCTAAGACACCAAACTGCTTGATGGAATCTGCCAGCTCCTGCAGCTTGTCCTCATCAAAGACCTTTCTGGGCTGTTCCCGGTTTGGCTCTACCTTATTGATATTGACTACGGTTACCAGTCCCTTTTCTTCTGCTTCCTGAAGCTTCTTTGCTGCCTGCGCCTGAGACTTGCTCTGCGGGATCAAGGAATCCAGTCCTTTTCCCAATCCTCTTTTTGCTGCCATACCTTACCTCTCTTTTACTCTTTGCTGATCAGTTCCGTTGCCAGATTCCGGTAGCTTTCCGCTCCGGTGGATCTGGGTGCATAGATCGTGATCGGCTGGCCGTAGGACGGAGCCTCTGCCAGACTGATGTTTCTCGGGATCACGGTATCAAAAATCCTTTCCTCCAGGTTGGCTTTTACATTCTCCACCACCTGTGCGGAAAGATTGGTTCTTGCATCATACATGGTGAAAACCACACCCTCAAGGGAAAGCTCCGGATTCAGTCTTTCCTTGATCAGATTCACGGTATGGATCAACTGGCTCAGTCCTTCCAAGGCATAAAACTCACACTGGATCGGCACGATCACGGAATCAGCCGTGGTCATGGCATTGATGGTAAGCATATTCAAAGAAGGAGGGCAGTCGATCACAACATAATCATAATCATCACGGATATAATCGATCTCATTATGCAGGATAAACTCCTTTTTTTCCACACCGATCAGTTCGATCTCCGCAGCCGCCAGATTGACATTGGAGGGCAGCACGGAAACGCCCGGAACAACCTCCTTGATGATACAGTCAAACACCGAGCAGTCACCCAGCATCAGCTCATAGATCGTGGAGTTGTCCGGCAGGTTGTTCTTATCGATCCCGAAACCGCTGGTGGTATTTCCCTGGGGATCCGCATCGATCACCAGTACCTTTTTCCCCAGTTCCGCAAGAGCAGCTGCCAGATTGATGGTCGTGGTGGTCTTTCCGACCCCGCCCTTCTGGTTAGCGAGCGCAATTACTTTTCCCATATTGATACCTTTCGTTTCCTATTTATATATAGTAACATATGAATGCTTATTCTTCACCTGCTTCTTCCGGAGCTTCCTCAGGCTCCGGCACAGTCTCTGCCAGAGAAACCGGATCCCAGCCGAAATCCTGATAGGTATCGATCTTCAGACCGTTGGCATTGGCATACCAGCGAATGAAACCGATCCTTGCATTGATGCATTTCGGATTGGAGGCATCAGTGCTTTCCAAAAAGGCCTTCTTCAATTCCTCATTGTCGCCGCAGATGGCTTCAACGGATTCCATATAGCCGCTGCCGTCCTCTGCCATTTCAAAGGAAGAGGCCTCATATCCGTTCTCATTCTGACGAAGGTAAAAAACACCCGGGTAGGAACCGCCGCTTTCGCAGACAAAATTCGTACCGTCCAGGGAATATTCATACACCCAGAAATCTCCGTACACCTTGGTAAAATCATCCTCGGTGGTCTCGGTCTTTACGATCACATAGGCAGGAATATTGACGCCGCCCTCATGATTCGGAGTCTCAAATCCCATCTCCTTCCAAAGCCAGAGCGTGATGGCCTCCTCAATGGAGCCGGATTCCGGACTCTTGTAAACGGGAAGACCTACGATCTGATCCTGCACATCCTGCTCTGCTTCCTCCGGGGGTGCTTCAGCGGGATCCTCTTCGATCTGAGGGGCTTCTTCCGTCTCTGCTTCCTCTACAGGCGCCTCTTCTTTTTCGGTATCCTCCACAGGTCCGAAGGAAGCCTCGCCGTTTATTGTCTCAGGCTCACTCTCCTCTGTCGCAGCGGACTCCGATGCAGTCTGCCCGGCGCAGCCGGAAAGGGGCATTGCCATCATCAAAGATACCATAGCTGCTGCCAGGTATTGTTTCTTCATCATAATAAACTCCTTATTCATCATTCTTTTGACACGGTCTTTATTTTATCACACAAAAAGGGAATAGAACAGACATCTTTTTATATTTCACTGAAAAATGAGAAAAGATGATCAAAACGTGCTATACTATAGGCATATGAACGGATCGGAGAGCTGCTATGAAGAAAAAATTCTGTATTACTTTTAATTCCCCGGTTGTGCTCGGCTTTGTTTTTCTCTGCTTTGTGGCAACCCTGCTCGGGTTTCTGACAGGCGGATATCTGACAGAGCTTTTGTTTATGACCTATCGCTCCAGCCCGAAAAATCCCATGACCTATATCAGACTCTTTACCCACATCTTCGGACACGGCGGCTGGTCTCACTTCATCGGAAATGCCACCTACCTTCTTCTGCTCGGTCCGATGCTGGAGGAAAAATACGGTCCCAAGATCTTAATTGAAATCATCGCACTGACGGCTTTGGTGACCGGCATTTTACATACGATCCTGTTTTCCGGTTCTGCTCTTTGCGGTGCCAGCGGCGTGGTCTTTGCCTTCATTGTACTGGCGTCCTTTACCGGATTCAAGGATGGAGAGATTCCGCTCACCTTTGTTTTGGTCGTGGTCATCTTTATCGGTCAGCAGGTGGTGGAGGGTCTGACGGTCAGGGATGACATTTCCAATACCGGACATATCATCGGCGGTGCTGTCGGCGCCTTCACCGGATATTTTCTGAATCGAAAACGCTTATAACAGATCCATTCCCGGATCCTTTTCCAGACGACGGATATAAGGATCCGGGTCTTTTTTCATTTTTGCCATCATCATAAAGCTTTCCAAAACCAGAGCCTCCTTGTCACAGTCTGCAAAGTTTTTTCCGATATCATGACTGACCTCATAGCGGCGGAACAGATAAAAGTACAGATCCGTCAGACTGTATCCGCTGCACCGGATCCCGTCAAAAAGGCTGTGATGCTCCAGGTAATAAACGAATTCTCCAAAAAGCTCATGATCCGGGGCAAGCTCACTCCACAACTCTTCCAGATACTCCTGCTCAAAACCCGCTGCTGCTCCGATCTGATGGAGCGCTTCATATGCTTTTACATATCTTGCATCTAAAATGATCATACTATAACTTCCTGTTTCCTATCTGGTATAGGTACCGGACAGCTTTCCGAAAGCTATGATATTTCCGGTATCCCCATTTTCATTAACATCCACAAGGGAAGAAATCTGATCGATCCCATTGCTTACCTGATTGACCTTTCCCGCATATCCATCCTTTAAATTTCGAAGCGCAAATACATATACCTCATAGGTATGCGTCCCGGAGGGAGGATAAGGACCGATGTATCCCGGGCCATCCGGATCCTTGCGGGTAAACGGCGGAACCTCTCCCCTGGATAAAGAGGTATCTGTCAAAGAATCTGTTTTCATATGGATCCAGTCATATCCGTCCGGATCGATCATATAGACAACATATCCCTTTGCTCCCTTCACCGGATCCCAGGACAGCTGCGGAGAAAGATTCTCTCCCTTTTCGGTATTTGAGATCACCGGATCCCATACCCCATCATGAAGATCCTGACTCGTAACCGTAAACTGCTTTTGTTTTGTCGGATCAGATCCGGAATACTGCCGGACCGATACTGCGAAATAAACAGGAAAACAAAGCAGCAATAAACACAAGCTGATCAAAAGCAGTATCTGATCCTTTTTCTTTTTATGAAGAAGAAAGCGGATTGCAAACAAAATAACTGCTACTATAAAAACGATGATCCCCATCGAAATCCCATTTTTGATCATCTGATATCCTGTCATCACGCATCTCCCAAATGAAACGAAAGTCTGTTAATCGTGTTTCTTTCTGATTCTTATATTCTACAAGATATCATACTTGTCTTTGTTTTTCCATTAGAATAAATGATTTGAGGAAAATTGAGATGGCTACGGTGCAGGGGCATTCCCCTGACGCTTTCCGCCATCTCAATTTTCCTCACTCTCATTCACATATAAGTTTCTTTTTTCTTTCATACCACATCTTGTAGCATAGAAAAATATACTTCTTCGTTTCACAAAATGGATGAAAAATGTTTCACGTGAAACATCACAAGATTTTGGGTTTGGATAATTTCAAAAAACACTATCTTGAATTCATTACATAACGCCAAAAATGTTTCACGTGAAACATTTTTTGTTAAAATCTAAATCTTGTACCCATACTTTTACTTGACCAAAGACTCATATTCGTCCATACTGATACTGTTGAATCATAATTTACAATATGTGCAACCATTTGATAATCTATCATCTATTATGATCAAAAGAACCTCATAAACCTGTAAGAAAGCAAACTTACAGTATTTAGGATAAGATAAGGAGAATAATCATGAAAGAACAAGAAGATTATGATGTATTAAATAATGAGATTCAGGAAAAAATAGTTCCTCATGTTGAATCATTAATTAAAAAAGCAAAAGACAATATTACTGAGAAAAAATATGTACACCAGAACATGGCTCCTCTGTTTGGTGAAGACTCCTATGAAAATCAATTTCTTTATAAGGATGCAGCTAAGCTCTATGTTTTAAAAACTGCCAGGTTCCCTTATGCACATAATACATCAGAGGAAGATCCTGAACAGGAAAAAGCCAATAGACAGGCTGATGATTTAAACTATGATTTTACAAAGTGGGAAGAAGCCTTTACCAAGGATCTGAATCAAAAATGCGGAGAACTTGAAAAATCTCCTTATTTCAGACGCTTTGTCAGAGACTATTGTATTTCTCACAATGGAACAATACTGGATACACAAACTCCATTTAATGAAAATGAGTTTGTCGAGCACTATCAGACTTATCATAAAAACATTCAAAAAGCCTCGGAAAACAAATTTGGTTCTTTGATCCCGGAAACGGACAGTACTTCCACTATAAGCAATATTCAAACACTAATGAAATCAAAAATCAAAGATATAGAAAGCGGTCTTAACAGCAGCGGGAAAGTCAGTCCTACAGAAAATGTATCCGATGCTGCTGATTATATCATTGCCAAAACCATTACCGGAAAAGCAGCAAAGGCTACTTTCTTCAAAGGTATTTCCTCTACTACAACAATGACCTATAATCCAAAAACCGGAGATAATGATATTCCGTATATCACCTATAATGACAACGAAATGCATCAAAGAGCGGAGCTTATGAAACAGCAGATCCTTTCAGATCCTCTCTTTCAGGAAACCATCGCCGAAGAAAATCAAAAGCTGACTAATGTTTATGATTCCTATAAGGCAAAGGTGAATTCAGAAATCAATAAGAATATCAAAAAACAAAATGCAACCGATCAAAGACTGACGAAGGATAAATTTGAATTCACCAGATATTCAAACTACTTAAAAGAACAGGGCAACGTACTGGATCAGGATACCATAGCATATTTAAAACGTCTTCATGATGGACTGGAAGAGTACAATAAAGGAAAGAAGCCTTCCGATGAAATGAAGGAACTGATGGATAATCTGAAGGCAGTCGTAAAAGACAACGCGAAAGATGCTGTCAGCCTTTATAATCTGAATCGATCCGCTTTAAAATATTATGATAAGAGACAGGGTATTTTCTTCTCCCCGTTTACGGATGAAGGAAAAGCCCGTCTGGAAACTGTAGGTAACATCATCAAGATCACAGGCGGAAAAATGAAGCAGATTGACAAGCAATACAACAAAACCAAAGAAGTCAATCAAAAACAGAACAAAAATGATCAAAACAACGAAAAGCAGACGCAGAAAAAATCAGTCGTTAAAATGTGATAAAGCCATTTAAATACAAAAGGACAAATTATGAACGAATTCAATTTACCCTATCACCTGATGGTGGAGGAAGGAATCTTTTACCGGATCCCGGAGGCTATGTCGGATGTAGATCCTTCTCTTTCAGAAAAGAAAATGATCCTTGTAACAGAGGAAAATCTAAAAAGCCTCTTTGCTCCCTATATTGAAGGGATCCAAAAGAGCTTTCCCAACAGTGAAGTATATCTGATGAAGGATTCAAGCTTTGATGAAGCAACGGACCTTGCCAAGTATATGGCCATGCATGACATTTCGCTGGTGATCGGACTTGGAGGCGGAAGCGTTCTGGATCTTGCCAAGTTTGCCGCCTTTGTGGGAAAGCAGCAGTATATCTGTCTTCCCACTACCCTCTCCAATGATTCCCTGGCATCTCCGGTAGCGGTACTCGGAACGGAAAACAAAGCCAGAAAGAGCTTTCATTGTGAAATCCCGGATGCGATCTTTGTGGATGTGAATGTGATCAAGAGCGCACCGAAAAGGCAGCTTTTGGCAGGCATCGGAGATACCATTAGCAAATATACGGCTTTGAATGACTGGAAGCTTTCCTGGATACGCGGCAAATCCAAGGGAGATGATTTTGCCTATATGCTTTCCAAGATGGCCTTAAATTCCATTATCTACAATGACCTAAAGGATCTTTCCTCAGAGGACTTTATCAAAAGACTGACGCAGGCTCTTGTAATGGGCGGACTTGCCATGGAGATTGCAGGCTCGAGCAGACCCTCCTCGGGAAGCGAGCATCTTTTCTGTCATGCCTTAGAGGAAAACTTCAGTGAGGTGACTACGGTGCCCCACGGAATCTCAGTGGCCATCGGCAGCTATGGTGCATGCAAATTCCAAAACAGAAATCTGTCTAAAATAACAAAAGTCATAAAAGACTATGAGATCCCGGTAAAGCCCTCTGACTGGAAAATTGATGAAAAGACCTTCATCGGTGCCTGGCAAAGTGCTGCCGCCACCAGAGCGGACCGTTATACGATCTTAAATGAAACCGATCTGTCGGATGAAAGATTAAGAGATCTGTACTATGAAATGGAAGAGGTTTTTTCCTAAGTCAAAAAAAGACGCACCATGGCGGTGCGTCTTTTCTGATTCATTCATACACGTTATGTTATGACTCTTCATCCTCATTGATGCTTCCGGCGATCAGCTCCTCTTCGGATTTTCCCTCATCATCATCCACATCATCAGGATCCTCCTGGCTGCTTCGTTCATAATCCGTTTCCTTTAAATGGGAAGCAGCTTCATTGATGGCCTGCTCTGCTTCTTCGATGTCATCAAATTCTACAGAACCGTCCGTAGGCTTTTGTCGTACCTTTGCGATCTTGGCTACGGTCACGCCCTTATCAAGGTTGATCATCTTTACGCCGCTGGTGATCCTGCCAAGCTTGGAAACATCCTCTGCGCGGATCTGAATGATCACGCCCTCAGTGGTAATCATCATGATCTCATGGTCATCATTTACACCCTTCACACCAACCACGTCTCCGGTCTTTTCCATGATCTTGTAGCACTTCACGCCCTTGCCGCCTCTCTTTTGAAGCTTAAACTCATCTAAAGAGGTACGCTTGCCAAGACCTTTTTCGGAAACGATCAGAAGGGATTCACCCTGATGGTCAAGCTGCATACCGATGATCTCGTCACCCGGCATCAGATTCATACCGATCACACCCATGGTGGCACGGCCGGTCCTTCTGACATCGGTTTCCTTAAACCGGATACACATACCATACTTGGTCACAAGGAAGATCTCTGTATTCTCATCCGTGAGCTTCACTTCAATGAGTTCGTCGTCATCACGAAGGTTGATGGCAATGAGTCCTGTCTTTCTGATATTGTCAAAATCGGAAATGGCAGTCTTTTTGGCAATACCGGATTTGGTGATCATAAACAGGTTCTTGCCCTGCTGCATATCCTCGGGAGGAATGGGAATCACGGCATTGACCTTTTCACCCGGCTGCAGCTGCAAAAGATTGATGATCGCTGTTCCTCTTGCGGTTCTTCCCGCTTCCGGAATCTCATAGGCCTTCAGGCGATATGCTCTTCCATAGTTGGTAAAGAACATGATATAGAAGTGGGTATGCATCATCAGAAGATCTTCGATATAATCATCCTCGATGGTCTGCATGCCCTTGATTCCCTTACCGCCGCGGTTCTGGGCATGGAAGTTGTCAACGGTCATTCGCTTGATATAACCAAGGGAGGTCATGGCGATCACAGTATTCTGCTTCGGGATCATATCCTCCATATTGATCTCGGATGCATCAAAACCGATCTGGGAGCGCCTGTCATCTCCATACTTATCGGAAATCACAAGGATCTCTTTTTTGATCACACCGAGCAAAAGCTTTTCATCTCCCAAAATGGCCTTCAGCTCTGCAATCTTTTTTACCAGCTCATCATGCTCTGCCTGAAGCTTCTCCCGCTCCAAGCCTGTCAGAGCACGAAGTCTCATATCCACAATGGCCTGTGCCTGGGCTTCGGTAAACTCGAAGCGGTCCATCAGTCCCTGCTTGGCCTCCTGGGTATTGGCACTGGAACGGATGATGGCAATGACCTCATCAATAAAATCAAGCGCTTTCAAAAGTCCCTGCAGGATATGATCTCTCTCTTCAGCCTTGTTCAGATCATATTTGGTTCTTCTGGTAACAACCTCCTCCTGATGTTTTAAATATAGCTTTAACATTTCCAGAAGGTTTAATACCTTGGGCTCATTATTGACCAAAGCCAGCATGATCACACCGAAGGTGTCCTGCAGCTGCGTATGTTTATAAAGCTGGTTTAAGATCACATTGGCATTGGCATCCTTTCGAAGCTCAATGACAACTCTGGTACCCTCACGGCTGGATTCATCACGAAGATCCGTGATGCCGTCGATCTTTTTGGTCTTGACCAGATCTGCAATCTTGACCAGAAGGTTGGCTTTATTGACCATATAAGGAAGCTCGGTTGCAATGATCCGGCTCTTTCCGTTGGGAAGGGTCTCAATATTGGTAACCGCTCTGACCTTTACCTTTCCGCGGCCGGTCCTGTAGGCTTCCTCACATCCTCTGGTTCCGAGGATCGTAGCACCTGTGGGAAAATCCGGAGCCTTTACAATTTCAAGCAACTCTTCGATCTGGGTATCCCGATCCTCCTCTACCCTGTTATCAATGATCTTTACAACCGCATTGATCACCTCCCGAAGGTTATGAGGAGGGATGTTGGTTGCCATACCGACCGCAATACCCGTGGTACCGTTTACCAGAAGATTGGGATAACGGCTGGGCAGTACGGAGGGCTCTTTTTCCGTTTCATCAAAGTTCGGAACGAAATCCACGGTATCCTTATTGATATCAGCTAAAAGCTCCATGGAAATCTTGGAAAGACGGGCTTCGGTATATCGCATGGCTGCCGCGCCGTCTCCATCCACAGATCCGAAGTTTCCGTGACCATCCACAAGGGGATATCTGGTGGACCACTCCTGTGCCATATTGACAAGGGCACCGTAAATGGAGGAATCTCCGTGAGGATGGTACTTACCCATGGTATCACCGACGATACGGGCTGATTTACGATGCGGCTTATCCGGGCCGTTGTTCAGCTCGATCATGGAATATAAGACACGTCTTTGAACGGGCTTCAATCCGTCTCTTACATCCGGCAAGGCTCTTGCCGCGATAACGCTCATCGCATAATCGATGTAAGAGGACTCCATCGTCTTTTTCAGATCAACATTTTTGACTTTGTCGATCGCTTCTTTTTCAAAGATATTTTCGTCCATGTTGTACCTTTCTAACTTTTTAAGATATTTAATTTGGATATATAATGATTTCTAAATAATTATATATCCAGGTTTTTAACGAATCTTGCATTCTCTTCGATAAAGTTCCGGCGGGGCTCTACCTTATCACCCATCAGGGTAGTAAAGGTCAGATCCAGCTCGGACTGGGCCTCTTCATCGATGGTCACACGAAGAAGCACACGCCTCTCGGGATCCATGGTCGTTTCCCAAAGCTGCTCGGCATCCATCTCACCAAGACCCTTATATCTCTGGATCCGGTTATTCTGATCTCTTCCGACCTCTGTTAATATCTTATCCAGCTCCTCATCGCTGTAGGCATACCAGATCTTCTTGTTTTTCTCCAGCTTATACAAAGGAGGCTGGGCCAGATATACATAGCCCTGCTTGATCAGCTCCGGCATAAACCGATAGATAAAGGTCAGCATCAGGGTTGCAATATGTGCACCATCCACGTCGGCATCGGTCATAATGATGATCTTATGATACCGAAGCTTGGTAATATCAAAATCCTCATGAATACCGGTACCGAATGCCGTGATCATGGCCTTGATCTCGGCATTGGAATAGATCCTGTCAAGTCTGGCCTTTTCCACATTCAAAATCTTACCGCGAAGAGGAAGAATAGCCTGGGTTGCCCTGCTTCTTGCGGTTTTTGCACTTCCACCTGCGGAATCTCCCTCCACGATGTAGATCTCGCAGTTTTCGGGATTCTTATCGGAGCAGTCTGCAAGCTTTCCGGGAAGGGAAAGACCCTCCAAAGCAGTTTTTCTTCTGGTCAGATCTCTTGCCTTTCTGGCAGCCTCTCTGGCACGCTGGGCCGTAATGGACTTTTCACAGATCTGCTTTGCGGTGGCCGGATTCTGCTCCAGGTAATAGGTCAGCTGCTCACTGACAATGGCATCCACGGCACCTCTGGCCTCGGAATTACCCAGCTTTTGCTTGGTCTGTCCTTCAAACTGGGGATCCTCGATCTTGATGGAAACGATGGCGGTCAATCCTTCTCTGATATCCTCACCGGAAAGATTGTCCTCATTTTCCTTCAACAGTCTATTGTTTCTTGCGTAATCATTAAAGGTCTTGGTCAGCGCATTCCGAAAGCCCGTCAGATGCATACCGCCTTCCGGCGTATTGATATTGTTGACAAAGCTGAAGGAAGACTCGTTATAGGAATCGTTGTGCTGCATCGCAACCTCTACATACACATTGTCCCTGGTTCCCTCAAAGTATAAAACCTCTTCATACAGGGGTGTCTTTGAGGAATTCAGATAGGTAACAAACTCCTTGATACCACCCTCATAGTGGAAGACTTTCTGATAATTTTCTTCTCTCTTATCAGTCAGAACGATCTTCAGATTCTTGGTCAGAAAAGCCATCTCGCGAAGACGCTGCTTTAAAATATCATGATCGAAAACGGTCTCTTCAAAAATGGTATCATCCGGCATAAAGGTGACCTTGGTACCGGTCTTTTCTTTTTCACAATCTCCTACCACCTTTAACGGATAGCAGACATTTCCTCTCTCATAGCGCTGCTGATAAATCTTCCCCTCATGGTAGATCTGTACCTCCAGCCAGTTGGAAAGTGCATTTACAACAGAAGCACCAACACCGTGAAGACCGCCGGATACCTTATATCCTCCACCGCCGAACTTACCGCCGGCATGCAGAATGGTAAATACCACCTCAACGGCAGGGATCCCTGCTTTATGATTGATGCCGACCGGAATACCGCGGCCGTTATCCTCTACCGTTACGGAATTGTCTTCATTGATAAACACCTGGATCTCACTGCAAAAACCTGCAAGTGCTTCATCCACGGAATTATCAACTATCTCATAAACCAGATGATGCAAGCCTCTGATGGAAGTCGTTCCGATATACATACCCGGTCTTTTTCGAACTGCCTGAAGACCTTCCAAAATCTGGATATTATCCGCACCGTAATCTGCCTTCGGCGGATTGTTATCAAAAACATCACTGTTTTCCAGATATTCTTTTTTGATTTCTTCGCTCATAAAATCCTCCGCAACTATTATCTGTTATTAAAAATTAAATTATCATTTAGTTTTATTAGTTTTTATTGATATTCATGGATGACACCGTTTGTAACCTGGTAGATTTGATCCATCCGGATCCTCTCCTTTACAAATTCATCAAGTCCGGTACAGGTCACGAGCGTCTGAATATTCCCAAGCCTTGATAACAGAAAATTTTGTCTGCTGCTGTCAAGCTCGGAAAGTACATCATCCAAAAGCAGAATGGGATTGTCATGCTTCATCTGCCTGATCATCTCAATCTCGGAAAGCTTTAAGGAAAGTGCAGCGGTCCTTTGCTGCCCCTGGGATCCGTACTTTCTGATATCCACGCCGTTGACTTCAAAAATGAGATCATCCTTATGGGGACCGGTATGGGTCATCTTATACCGAAGATCTCTTTCTTCATTTCTTCTCATATCCTCTTCAAAGCTTTCAACGGTGGTATTTGGATGATAGATGACCTTGATATCCTCCTTTTTACCGGAAAGATCATAATGGATCTGATTTATAATTAAATTTAAATCCTCATTATATTTTTGACGTCTCTCTATGATCTTCTTTCCATAAGATATGAGTTGATTATTCCAAACGGAAAGCACATCCTTCATATGATCCTGAAAGGCCATCTCTTTTAACAGCGCATTTCTCTGATTGACAACCTTATTGTACTGCGTAAAGTTGTAAAGATAGGAAGCATCCATCTGGCAAAGCTCCATATCCATAAATCTTCTTCTCTCAACCGGACCCTCCTTGATGATGGAAAGATCCTCCGGAGAAAAAAATACCACGGAGCAAAGTCCTAAAAGCTGGGAACTCTTTTTGATGCCCTGACCATTAATGGCAATCCCTTTTCCTTTATTTTTCCGAAGATGCATATCCACACGGTATTCCATTCCATCCTTATCCCAGACGGAACGGATATGGGATTCATCCTGATCAAAAGCAATGATTTCTTTATCCTTACTTCCCTTATGAGATTTTGTTGTTGCAGAAAGATAAACAGCCTCTAAGATATTTGTTTTTCCCTGGGCATTGTCACCAAAAAAAATGTTAATGCCCGGAGAAAGCGTAAGATCACAGGAAGAATAATTTCTATAAGATTCCAGTTTTAAGCTTTTGAGTATCACAGAGCTTTATCATCCTTTTCTGCAGACTTTGAAGGATTCATTGCCATAGGTAAAAGTATCACCCTCTGTAAGCTTTTTTCCTCTCTGGGTGCATACCTCGCCGTTTACCAAAACCTCTTCATCCAAAATCAACATCTTTGCATCCAGACCGCTGCCTACGACACCCGCAAGCTTCATGGCCTGTCCGAGCTTGATAAAATCATCTCTGATCCATACTTCTTTCAAAATTAAATCCTCATATAATTTTATTAAGGTTGAACAAAGTTAACAGGCAGGATCAGGTAAAGATAAGAACCTGATTCATCCCTGATGATACAGGGAGCCTTGCTGTTTACCATGTAAAGGCTGACACTTTCTTCATCAATGGCCTTTAAAGCATCGATCAGGAATTTAGGATTAAAGCCGATCATCAGATCCTTTCCTTCCTTGGTGATATCCACCTGCTCATTCATGCTTCCTCTGGTGGAATTGATCCGAAGCTCAAGGCTGCCATCCTTGATATCGATGATGATAGGCTTTTTATCGCCTTCCTTCACCATCAGGGTTGCTCTTTCAATACAGTTAATAAATTCTCTTTTGTTGATGCTGACCTTCGTCTCATAATCCAGAGAAATCATCTGATCCACATTGAAATAATTGCCTTCGATCAGACGGGATACAACTGTCGTACTGTCAAATTCAAAAATGATATGCTTATCGGAGAAGGAAATCATCACATCCTTATCTGCTTCTCCGCTTAAGATTTTATTGATCTCATTTAGGGTCTTACCGGGAACGATCACCTTGACAGGATCATAGGAATCGCGAAGATCGGTATTGCGGATGGAAATACGATGTCCATCCAGAGAAACGATCTTTAGCCTGTCTTCATTGATCTCAAACAGCTCTCCGCCCATGATCTTGTTATTGTCATTTTCGGAAATGGAAAAGATGGTCTGTCTGATGATCTCTTTTAACGTAAACTGGGAAACCACAACTTCATTGTTTCTCTCCACCTCGGGAAGGTAGGAAAAATCCTCTCCGTCCTTTCCTACGATGTTGAAGTTGGCCTTTCCGCAGGAAATGAAAGCATTGTAATTTTCATCCGTTTCGATGGAAATCTCCTCTTCTGTCATCTTCCGGCAGATTTCCACAAACATCTTTGCTTCCAGAGCAATGATGCCCTCTTCTATGATCTCTCCCTCTACGACGGTCTCAATCCCAAGGTCCATATCATTTGCAATGAGTTTGATCTCTCCGTCTGCAGCGGTAATGAGGATACACTCCAAAATCGGCATTGTCGTATGGGAAGGTACTGCTTTTGATACGATCTGTAAACCATTCAGAAGATTCGGTTTTTTAAAGGTCAGTTTCATGATGTTGTCCTTTCTTTCCTTCGGGCCTTCGCGCGCCTTAACACACATACATAAAAGGATATTAGCAGTATTCTTAATAGGCGTTGTTGATTTGTGGAAAACCCTAATTATTATACTATTTTTTAGGGAAAAATGAAATCAAAACTTGTGAATAATCCGTTTAAATTCAGTTGACGGAAGCGTTGATTTTTTTCCTTATGGTATCGATCCTTGCGGAAAACTCCGTGCTTTCCTTCATCATATTTTCCAGCTTTGTGATACCGTGCATGACCGTTGCATGGTCTCTTCCGCCTACATACTTGCCGATTTCATCATAGGTTTTGCTAAGATATTCCCTGCAAAGGTACATAAATACCTGTCTTGGCAGTACGATCTCAGAGTTTCTCTTCGTGGAAGCGATATCATCTCTGCTCACATTAAAGTGCTCCGTGATCACATTTAATATGATCTCGGGAGAAATGGGTTTTTGTTGGGTGGGCTTTATGATGTCTCTTAGATCGATCATGGCCGACTCTAAGGTAATGCCGGTTTCCGGGTGAAGCTTGGATCCTGCCATAACCTTTTTCAGCGCCCCTTCAAGCTCTCTGATGTTTGAATTTACTTTTTCCGCTATATATTGAAGAATCTCATCATCGATATGAGCATTCATCATTTCCATATTTTTGCGAAGAATGGCCATTCTGGTTTCATAATCGGGAGCCTGAATGTCCGCAATAAGTCCCCATTCAAATCTGGAACGGAAGCGTTCATCCAGGGTGGTAAACTCCTTCGGAGGCTTATCCGATGTCAGAACGATCTGTTTTCCGTCATTGTGCAGGGTATTAAAGGTATGGAAAAACTCTTCCTGCGTGGATTCCTTACCGATAATGAACTGTACATCGTCCAAAAGCAAAAGGTCGATGTTTCTGTATTTTTCACGCAGGTTGCTCATGGAAGCTGCATTACCGAACCGGATGGATTCAATCAGTTCATTGGTAAAATTTTCGGAATTGACATATAAAACCTTCATTTCCGGGTTTTTCTTCAATACGAAATGTCCGATGGAATGCATCAGATGGGTTTTTCCAAGTCCCGATCCGCCGTAAATAAACAGCGGGTTGTACAAGGATCCCGGAGATTCCGCTACCGCAAGTGCCGCGGAATGGGCAAAATTGTTATTTTTTCCTACCACGAAGGTTTCAAAGCTGTATTTTGGATTCAATCTTGCTTTTTCAAGGTTCATGGTAAGCAGCTGGTTGACATCCTCCTGATCCTCGGACTGCTTGATCTCTTTTTCCAGCAGAAAATTGACCGTATAGTTTTCGTTCATGATCTCCGATACGGCAACCTGGAAATAGGTCAGGTATTTTTTGGTGATATATTCCTTGACATGGGCCTGGTCAGACTGGATGATGATGGTGACTACATTGCCTTGAACATTATATAGAGTAAGGGGTTTGATCCAGGTATCAAAGGAGACAGAGGAAAGCTCATATTCCTCTTTGATGTAGGTTTTGATATCGTTCCATTTTTCTTCGATCGGGTGCATAACATACCTCTGCTATCATAAAAGTGAATTGTTTAGATTATAGGACAATTTGAAAAAAATATCAAATTAGAGGGTGGGTTTTATTTGAAATAAAGTTATGTAAATTGAAACAATCAATGTTGAAAATGCGTTTATTTTTTTTCCACATTCAAACGTAAGAAAAGACTAAAAAGAAAAGGTTTTGGTGAAAATATAAAGGAGTTTTCCACAATTTACCCACATTTTGTTTATAAATTTATGTAAATGTGTGTGGATTTTGTGAAAAACGGAAAAATCAAGATGTTGTTGGAGCCAAAAATGAAACTTACAAGATATTGGAAAAAAATAATTTTGGATTTTTTTCAGTACAAAATGGAAAGCAAAAAGATTGAAAAAACCTTGCAAAATAAGGCTTTTTAGGCTTGACGAAAACAGATTCTTTCCTATATAATTGTAACGATTGTTTTCAGGCTACTGAAAAAGGAGGTGTAAGGATTATGAAAATGACATTTCAGCCCAAGAAAAGACAGCGTTCCAAGGTTCACGGCTTTCGTGCAAGAATGAGCAGTGCAGGCGGACGTAAGGTACTTCGTGCAAGAAGAGCAAAAGGCAGAAAGAAACTGACAGCTTAATAGACGAAGATAATGTTTAGGCCGCAGCGAGTTTGTGGCCTTTTACATTTTCTTACACAGTCAGGTACGTTTATGAAGTTTACGCAGTCATTAAAGAAAAACAGAGAATTCCTTCAGGTTTACGAAAAAGGAAAATCCAAAAGCAACAGATTATTGATTATGTATGTCCTAGAAAACGATCAGTCCGGTAACAGGATCGGAATCTCTGTGAGTAAAAAAGTAGGGAACAGTGTGGTCCGCCACCGTGTGAAAAGACTGATTCTCGAATCCTACAGACTACAAGAGGAAATGTTTAATAGTGGTTTAAATATTGTAGTCGTTGCCCGTCCCGCGGCACGGGATGCAGACTTTCATGAAGTCTCATCGGCAATCATCCATCTTTCATCCCTTCACAGGATCCTTCGTTCATCCGGTGAAGAAACGAAATGAAAACGAAGTCTTACCTTATTATAATACGATAAGATATGAAACATAAACCGGTTCAGAAAATCATGATCCATGGGATCAGAACATATCAGAAATACATTTCTCCTTACAAGGGAACAAAATGTCCGTATTATCCCTCCTGCTCCTGCTATGGTCTTCAGGCTGTGGAAAAGTACGGCGCTTTGAAGGGAGGAGCCATGGCCGTCTGGAGGATTCTTCGTTGCAATCCTTTTTCCAAGGGCGGATATGATCCGGTTTAAGCAGTTGGAGGTTTTTATGGGTATTCTCATGACCAAAAGTTCAGGTATGATCATCGGTCCCATTTCTACTATACTGGGATATGTGATGAACCTGATCTTCACGGTACTTGACAAGATCGGAGTTCCGAGTATCGGTCTTGCCATTATCATTTTTACAATTGTTATGTATTTATGCTTGATGCCTCTTACCATCAAGCAGCAGAAATTTTCAAAGCTGTCCGCTAAGATGAATCCCGAGCTGCAGGCCATTCAGAAAAAGTACAATGGCAAAAAGGATCAGGATTCCATGGTGAAAATGAATGAAGAGACGAAGGCAGTCTATCGGAAGTACGGTGTATCTCCTTCCGGAAGCTGCGTACAGCTGATCATTCAGCTTCCCGTAATGTGGGCACTCTATCGGGTAATCTATAACATTCCCGCTTATGTACCTTCTATCAAGCAGGTATTTTCCTCTGTTGTAGAGCAGCTGGCCTCTTCCGCAAACTTTGAAAAGGCCACGGAGCTTTTGAAGACCTTTACAAATGCGACTATGTACAATAAGCAGTTTTCAAATGAAGCATTTGTATCTGGCAGTGAGTATATGAAAAACACCTTTATCGATGTACTCAACAAAGCTTCCACAACAGACTGGAATACGTTAAAGGATTCCTTTCCCGCACTTTCGACGTCCATCGATTCCACGGTTGCATCCATGGAAAAGTTCAATTCCTTTTTGGGAATGAATATTGCAAATTCTCCCTCTTATGTGATCAAGGATTCTTTTTCAAACGGTGCTTACGGATTGCTGATCGGTGCGATCATGATCCCGGTGCTTGCCGCATTGACGCAGTTTATCAATGTCAAGCTGATGCCCCAGGCACCCAGCCAGGGAAATGAGCAGGCAGATGCCATGGCATCGAGTATGAAGACCATGAATATGATGATGCCGCTGATGAGTGCATTTTTCTGCTTTACCCTTCCCATCGGTCTGGGTATTTACTGGATTGCCGGTGCGGTTGTCAGAAGCGTACAGCAGATCGCCATCAATCGTCATATCGATACCATCGATTTTGATGCAATGATCGCTGCCAATGAGGAAAAGGAAAAACTAAGACGCGAAGCGGAAAAGAAAAAGGACAAAAACAGAGTACAGGCTTCTACGGTAAACAGCTATGCCAAGATGAAGGCGAAAAGCGTTTCCTCTGCCATGGATGATAAGGAAAAGGAAGCAATCGTAGAGCGTGCGAGATCTCGCGCAAGCAAGCCCGGCAGTATGGCTGCCAAGGCCAATATGGTAAGGGCCTACAATGAGGGTCACGGATTTGCATCGGATGCAGATTCCGATGATGCGGGCAGCAGTGATCAGAAAAAGAGTCAGAAGAAGAAAAAATAAATCATCGGAGGTTATTATGGATTTTGAAACATTCAGTGCCAAAACAAAAAGTGATGCCATAACGGAAGCCTGCACCAAATTAGGCGTGACTTCCGATCGTTTGGAATATGAAGTGGTAGAAGAAGGAAGCAGCGGATTTTTGGGATTTGCTTCCAAAAATGCAGTGATCAAGGCAAGAATCAAGAGTGAAGAGACAAGCGTAGAGGAAACTGTTAAGGCTGTGGCCGAGACAAGCGCTGTCGAAGAAGTATCTTCTATTAATAAAGAAGAGACTAAGACAGAGGAAGTTTCTGCCACTGCTGCTGCACCTTTGGAGTCCGAAGAAAAAGCAGCTGAGAGCAAGGAGCCCAAGAAGGAAGAAAGAGTGATCCGTCCTGTAAGTGAACAGCACGGCAAAGAGCTTTGCGAAAGAGCAAAGGAATTTCTGACCCAGGTATTCCATGCCATGAATATTGCTGTTGTGATCGAGACCGTATTTGATACTTCTGAAAACAGTATGGATATCAATCTTTCCGGAGATGATATGGGTATGCTGATCGGAAAGAGAGGACAGACGCTGGATTCTATGCAGTATCTGGTTTCCCTGGTTGTCAACAAGGGTGAAGAGGAATATATCCGCGTAAAGGTGGATACCGAGAACTATCGTCAGAGAAGAAAGGACACCCTGGAGAATCTGGCAAAGAACATCGCCTTTAAGGTTAAGAGGACCAGAAGAAACTTTGCACTTGAGGCTATGAATCCTTATGAAAGAAGGATCATCCACTCTGCTTTGCAGAATGATAAGTATGTAGAAACCTACAGCGAGGGAACCGAGCCTTATCGTCATGTTGTAGTAAAGCTTCGTGATGATGCTCCTGTCGATCGGGAAAGAAGATATGACAGAGGCCGCAGAGGTTCCAGAAGATAAGTTTGCAGCAAACTCATTGGGAAAATCCCATTGTAAAGCATGCCCCGGGATTTTCCCGGGGTATTTTGCAGGAAAAAGGATATAAGATGAGAACAGATACGATTGCTGCCATTGCAACCGGAAACAATTCTTCCGGTATCAGCATTATCAGGCTAAGCGGAAGCGAAGCAATTTCGGTTGCCGACAGGATCTTTGTGTCAAAACAGCATAAGCATATCTTAAGTGTTGTCAAAACCCATACCATTCACTACGGATATATCATTCAGCCGGATAAAGAGGAAACAGAAAAAGAGCGGATACTCGATGAGGTTCTTGTATCTGTGATGCGCGCTCCTAACAGTTATACGACTGAAGATGTGGTAGAGATCAACTGTCACGGCGGGATCGTGATCACCAATATGATCCTGGAGCAGGTGCTTTTATCCGGCGCAAGACTTGCAGAGCCCGGGGAGTTTACCAAGCGTGCTTTTTTAAACGGAAGGATCGATCTGAGCGAAGCGGAAGCCGTGATGGAGCTGATCGATGCCGGGAGCCGCGCAGCTGCCATGAACAGTGAACGGATGCTTTCCGGAAGTCTTTCCAAGATTGTTGAAAGGCTCAGGGAGAGTATTTTGTTTGAAACGGCCTTCATCGAATCGGCTCTGGATGATCCGGAGCATTTTGATCTTTCGGGGTATCCCGAAAAACTGTCGGAAAAGATTAAAGAGCTTTTGGATGAGATAGAGGCTTTGCTGCAAAGTGCCGAGGACGGAGAGCTGATCAAAAACGGGATCCGTACCGTCATTTTGGGAAAACCGAATGTCGGAAAATCCACCTTTTTAAATCTCATCGCGGGAGCGGAAAAGGCGATCGTAACGGAGATTGCCGGAACCACAAGGGATGTCCTGTCGCAAAACCTTTCCATCCGGGGGATCGAATTTGTCTTCATGGATACCGCCGGAATCCGAAACACAGAGGATGTGGTGGAAAAGATCGGTGTGGATAAGGCAAAGCAGGCAGCGCAGGATGCGGATCTGATCTTATACATCGCCGACTCTGCGGCAGGCTTTGATGAGGAGGATGAAAAGATCCTTGCACCCCTTTCGGATAAAAAGATCATTGTTCTTATGAACAAATCCGACCTGCTAGCAAAGCCGGATACAAAGAGCTTTGATCGGATCGGGAAAAGCTATCAGGTGCTTTCGGTTTCTGCCAAGGAAAACACCGGCATTAGAGAGTTTAAGGATCTGGTGGAGAGTATGTTTTTCCAAAACAGGCTGCAGTCGGACGATCAGATCTATCTGACCAATATCCGGCACAAGGAAGCACTTGCGGATACCAAAAACGCACTGTTGCATGTGATGGAGAGTATCGATGCCGGTATGACGGAGGACTTTTATGCCATCGATCTGATGGATGCTTATACATCTTTGGGAAGGATCCTTGGAAAAGAGCTGGGAGATGATCTGGTAGAGGAGATCTTTTCAAAGTTCTGTCTCGGAAAATAAATGAGGAAGCAGTCATGAATGATAGTGAAAAGAAGTTAGCGATTGCTAACTTTTTAGAAGCCTATGGGGAAACTGAAAATGTGATCCGGGATGTGGTGGATCTTTGTGTCGTAGGCGGCGGACATGCCGGCTGTGAGGCAGCACTGGCAGGCGCCAGGAACGGACTGGATACGGTGATGTTCACAGTCAGTGTGGACAGCATCGCCCTGATGCCCTGCAATCCCAATGTAGGCGGATCCTCCAAGGGGCACCTGGTCAGAGAGCTGGATGCGCTGGGCGGAGAAATGGGAAAGAATATTGATAAAACCTTTTTGCAGTCCAAGATGCTGAATGCCTCCAAGGGACCTGCTGTTCATTCTCTCAGGGCACAGGCAGATAAGCAGGCCTATACCCGCTGTATGCGAAAGGTCCTTGAAAATACGCCGCATCTTTTGATCAAGCAGGCGGAGGTATGCGAGCTTTTGACAGAAAGCCCGAATGATCTGGAGCATCCCGATGATCCCAAGAGGATCATCGGCCTTCGGATAGGAAGCGGCGGCGTTTATCTTTGCAAGGCCATCGTGCTGGCTACCGGGACGTACTTAAATGCCAGATGTCTTTGCGGGGAAATGATCCAGCATACAGGACCCAACGGTCTGATGGCTGCCACCCATTTAACGGATTGTCTTAGGCGCCTTGGCATACAGGTGCAGCGCTTTAAGACGGGAACGCCCGCCAGAATGGATAAACGGTCTTTGGATTTTTCCAGGATGGAGCCCCAGTACGGGGATGAAAGGGTGGTGCCCTTTTCCTTTTCCACCGAGCCGGAGGCAGTGCAGTCAGAGCAGGTTGCCTGCTATCTGACCTATACCAATGAAAAAACCCACGAGATCATCCGTGCCAATTTGGACCGCTCTCCCATTTATGCCGGGATCATCGAGGGAACGGGACCCAGGTATTGTCCCTCCATTGAGGATAAGGTGGTCAAGTTTTCGGAAAAGCCGAGGCATCAGGTTTTTATCGAGCCGGAGGGTCTTTATACCAATGAGGTGTATATCGGAGGCATGTCCTCCTCCATGCCGGAGGATGTGCAGCTGGCCATGTACCGGACGGTTCCGGGACTTGAGCATTGCGTGATCGTCAGAAATGCCTATGCCATCGAGTATGACTGCATCAAGGCGACCCAGCTGTATCATACGCTGGCCTTTAAGAAGATCGAAGGGCTCTACGGTGCCGGACAGATCAACGGCAGCAGCGGCTATGAGGAGGCAGCGGCCCAGGGACTTCTGGCCGGGATCAATGCCGCCATGTATTGTCTTGGAAAGGAGCCCATTACCATAGACAGATCCGAGGGGTATCTGGGCGTATTGGTGGATGATCTGGTGACCAAGGAAACCAGAGAGCCATACAGGATGATGACCTCACGAGCGGAGTACCGCCTGCTCCTTCGGCAGGACAACGCAGATCTGCGTCTTCGCAAAAAGGGCTATGTGGCAGGTCTTGTCAGCGATGCGGAGCTTTTGTATGTAGAGGAAAAGCAAAGGATCGTTGAGATGGAGGCAGAGCGTCTGAAGCAGACCATGGTGGGCGCCTCCGCCGGGGTGCAGGCATTTTTGGCATCCAAGAACAGCGCGCCCTTAAAGACAGCGGTGTCTCTGGCAGAGCTGATGTGCAGGCCGGAGCTTTCCTATGAAAGCATCGCGCCCATTGATGAAGAAAGACCCTCCTACAGGATCGAGCATCCCTTATCCTTTCAGCTGATCAAGGCTGATAAAGACTTTTCCCTGAACAGATCGGGTCCGGAAAAAAGGCTTTTGGATCTTCGCTTTCAGACGGATGGATCCATACAGACGGCGGAAAAGACAGACAACTCTGACGGATCCTTTTCTACGGAGGGAAAGCTTCCGCAGGATATCATAGAGCAGATCGATATTACCATCAAATATGAGGGCTATATCCATCGTCAGCAAAAGCAGGTGGAAAGCTTTCAAAAGATTGAAAAAAAGAAGATTCCAAGAGATATTGATTATGCCGATGTAAAGAGCCTTCGCTTGGAGGCAAGGCAGAAGCTGGATGCGCTTCGTCCGGTTTCCATCGGACAGGCCTCTAGGATCTCCGGCGTTTCTCCTGCGGATATTTCGGTTCTTCTGATTTATCTGGAGCAAAGGAAGGGACAGTAAATTGCAGGCAAGGGATCAAAGGAAAGGATCAGGATGGAGAAAGAAAACTATCTGAAAGAGCTGCTTGGCCAGTCTCATATCGTGCTTTCGGATGAGCAGATTGCAAAGCTTGTCCACTTTTATGAGATGCTCATTGAGGCTTCAAAGGTCATGAATCTGACGACCATTACGGAGTATACGGAGGTTTGCCGCAAGCATTTTCTGGATTCTCTCTCGCTTGCATTTTTGTTTGAAAACACAAAAGAAAGCGGGGGCGCCATCGATCTTTCGGCCGGTCTTTTAAAGCTTTTGAACAAGCAAACAGAACGGAGCGTTTCCCTGATCGATGTGGGGTGCGGCGCCGGGTTTCCCGGTATGGTGCTTGCCATCGCGTTTGAGGATCTGCAGGTCACGCTTCTTGACAGTCTGAACAAGCGGGTCGGATTTTTGGAATCCGTCATAGAAAAGTTAGCACTTGCTAACTGCAGCGCGGTCCACGCAAGAGCAGAGGAGTTTGCAAAGGACAAAGCGCACAGGGAGTGCTATGATCTGGCGGTGTCCCGGGCAGTGGCCAATCTTTCCACCCTTTCGGAATACTGCCTGCCCTTTGTCAAAAAGGACGGATTGTTTATCGCTTATAAATCCGCAAAGATCAAGGAGGAGGCGCCGGCAGCGCAGCATGCCATCGATATTTTGGGAGGCCGCTTTGAAAGAGAAAAAGAATTTTATCTGCCCGCAGGGGAGGATGCGACAGAGGA
Source organism: Lachnospiraceae bacterium (assembly GCA_024695605.1). Lineage (GTDB taxonomy): Bacteria > Bacillota > Clostridia > Lachnospirales > Lachnospiraceae > RGIG7926. The sequence continues at coordinate 30,136 of JAILHW010000040.1, forward strand.
TTATCGAGATCTGTATGTGATCAGAAAGGTCACGCAGACGCCAGGCAGGTATCCGCGAAAGGCGGGAACGCCGGCCAGGGAACCATTGTAAGAAAATCATGTAAAGTGATTTACAATCATCATAAAGAAACACGGAGGAATCTAAGATGGAACAAACAATTGAATTTCGTTATGACACGCAGCTTTTGCTGGATCAGTACGTCGCAGACGGACAGGATGTGGATGATCTTGCAGATGATCTGGTAGATGAGGTGCGCGATCACATTCTTTCCACCTTCAAGGGTGACAGTCTGGTGGTTGCCGCTGACAGCAGCGAGGATGCATTCGGCGGAGAAAAGGCCGTACTCAAGCTGCACTTCCACACCAACGAGCCCTGGGATGTGCTCTCCTACTGCAGAACCTTAGGAGAGATCTACGATATCGTGGTAGAGGATATGGACCGCCAGTCCAGAGGCTTGAAGGGCTAAGCGGCTAAGCAGCTAAGCAGCCGCCTTGTCCTTATGAAACAGAAGCTTTAAAAGGATCGGTGTTAAGATAGAGGAAACGATGATCAACAGGATCACGGAGGTAAAGTAAATGGGCTCGATCAGCCCCGCACTCAGACCCTTCTGGGAAACGATGAGTGCGACCTCTCCTCTTGTCATCATACCGATACCGATCTTTAGGCTGTCACTGAGGTTGAATCTGCACAGCTTTGCAGCGATGCCGCAGCCGATGATCTTTGAGATCAGGGCAACGAGAACAAAGCCGATGGAAAAGCCCAGAAGCGGAAGGGTCATTTTTTCCAGATCGGTCTTCAGACCGATGGAGGCAAAGAAGATGGGACCAAAGAGCATATAGGAATTGATGTCCATCTTTTCCGCGATGTAATCGGAGTCCTTGATGTTGCAAAGGATGATCCCCGCAAAGTAGGCACCGGTGATATCGGCAATGCCGAAGAAATGCTCGGCGATATAGGAAAGGGCAAAGCAGTAGGCAAGACCCGCAATGGGAATACGCTGGGTATGGGGATAACGCTTATCGACCATTTTAAAGATCTTGTAGCTGATAAACCCGAAGACCAGAGCAAACAAAAAGAACAAAAGGGTCTGAACCACGACGATCAAAGGCTTCATGGCAGGATCCTTAAGGCCGATAACAAAGGTCAGGACCATGATCCCGATGACATCATCAATGATGGCGGCGGACAGAATGGTCTGTCCTACCTTTGTCTGGAGCTTTCCCATTTCCTTTAAGGCGGAAACGGTGATGCTGACGGAGGTTGCCGTCATGATGGTACCGATGAAAACGCCCTTATAAAACTCCAGGGACCCGAAGGGCGAAAATCCATAGTAGCAAAAATAAAAGATCGCGCCGAGGGCCAGTGGTATAAAGACACCGAAGCAGGCAATGAGAAAGGCGATGGGTCCGGTTTTTAACAGATCCTTCAGATCTGTTCCCAGTCCTGCCGAAAACATCAAAAGCACAACACCGATCTCCGCCATCTGTACGATGAACGGGGACTGCTCCACAAGGCCCAAAAGACCCGGTCCGATCAAAAGACCTGCTACGATTTCTCCCACCACCTGGGGTGCCTTGCATTTTCTTGCTACCAGTCCGAAGAATTTTGCGGCGATTACCAGGATCGCAAGATCCTTAAAGATTTCGTATGTTGCCATGATATTCCCTTCTTTTCTCAGCTATCTGTTTCCACAATCTGTTGGTATTACTCTGTCAACCCATCAATTATAGGACAAACAATAGGGAATGTAAAGAAAGAAAATCTTTCAGAGCAGGACGGTTTGTAGTACAATCAAGACAGTTATCAGATACAGCTATCCTATACAGTTATCCATACAGATCATGTTTGAAAACAATAAGAGGTTTTTATGAATAAGGAAGAATTCCTGACGCAGCTTGGAGACAGGCTTTCGGGTCTGCCCCGGGAAGCGGTCGAAGACAGGCTTTCGTATTACGCAGAGCTTGTGGATCACAGGATGGAGGGCGGAATGACGGAAGCCGAGGCGGTTGCCTCCATCGGATCTTTGAATGAAACCGTGGGACAGATCATGCATGAGATCCCTCTGACAAAGCTGATGAAGCGGACAATGGATCCAAAGCGGGAGACAAAGGTCTGGAAGGTGGTGCTGATCCTTCTGACACTTCCCATATGGCTTCCGCTTCTGATTTCGCTTTTTGCCATCGTTCTTTCCATCGGGATCACATTCTGGGCATTGGTGGTTGCGTTCTTTTTTGTCGGGATCGGGATCGCCGCCGTAGCAGTGTTTGGCCTGTTTGTCGCCATTGGATATGTCATTTCGGGAAAGGCCGTGGGTGGTTTGTTTTTTGTCGGGATCGCCCTGATCCTGGTTGGTCTTTCCATCGTGATTTTTTTACTGAGCATCGGACTTGCCAGGGGACTTGCGTGGCTTACGGCAAAGACAGCCCTGTTTGTCAAATCATTGTTTGTCAGGCAGGAGAAGGAAAGTGAGGTGACGGTATGAAAAAAGCGATCATAGCTATCGTCACAGCCGCTGCCCTGATCGTATGCGGCACATCGCTTTGCGGCATCTCTTATGCAAAGATGGGAAATGATCTGTCAAAGCTTGGGTTTGTGGAAATGGAGAAGGATGAAGTGAAGATCGAGCAGGAATTCCAAGAGGTCACGATCCGGTCGGATATCGCAGCTGTCACGATCCAAAGCACGGATCAGACATATTGCAGCGTAGAATGTTATCAGGACAAAAAGGCGCCCTTTGATGTCAGAGTGGAAAATGGGGCACTGGTGATCGATTCCAAAACAAGAGAGGATCTGACCTGGTATGAAAGGGCCAGCGTTTTTGCAAGCACGCCAAAGGTGATCATCTCTCTGCCAAAAAAGGACTATGGGACCCTTTTGGCAAAGATGGATACCGGCAATCTGAAAATAGAGGGACCGCTAACCTTTGAAAGCATGGATCTTACCATGGATACCGGGGATGTGCATCTTTCCCGGACGATCACTTCTAAAGAGCTGCATGTCAAAATGGATACCGGCAATTTTACCTTTGAGGATTGTGATGCCGGATCTGTTTCGGCAGAGCTTGATACGGGCAATATAGAAGGAAGCTTTTTAAGCCCAAAGGCCATAGAGGCAAAGTCGGACACCGGCAGTGTCCATGTTCCAAAGCAGACAGAGGGGGGAGCCTGCAGACTGAAAACCGATACGGGGAATATCCGTATTACCATTGCAGAATCATAAGGAGTTGTTCTCTTGTCAGCGATCATTTACGGCATTATTGCATTTATTTCCCTGATCTGTACGGGGATCTACTTTTACATATGGGTGAAGCATTTTGATGTGAATTTTACCGTGATCTTTATCCTGGTGCCCATTGCGGCTATAGGATATTATCTGCAGGAAACATCAACTACGCAGGATGGGATCATAAAGGGAATTCAGGTATGCTACATCGGCGGCAGTTATCTGGAGCTGTTCATTGTGCTGTGTATTTTTAACCTGTGCGGGATCGAGATCAAACGGTGGCTTCGGACGGCACTGTTCTGTGTCTGTACAATGGTCTTTGTTTCGACACTGACCATTGGCTATACGGACATCTTCTATAAGAGCATGCAGTTTAAAATGGTCGGCAATTATGGGGTACTGACCAGAGAGTACGGGTTCATGCATACCGTCTTTTATGTGGTGGTCGCTGTGCTCTTTTTATCCGGTATCATTGCGATCCTGTATTCCTATCTGAAGAAAAAGCAGGTTCCGAGGATCGTGCTTTTGCTACTTCTCATACCGGATGTGATCTGTATGCTGGGATACTTTGTGGGACGAAGACTCCTCGGAGGCATCGATCCCGTTCCCCTGGGTTATGTGATCGCCCAGATCATGTTTTTGCTTTTGGCCTACAGGATGAGTCTTTACAATGTCAGTGATACGGTGATCGAATCCATGATCCATGAAACCCAGCTGGGATATATTTCCTTTGACTTTAATTACCGGTATCTGGGCAGTGATGAGATCGGGAAAAGGATCGTTCCGGAGATTGCCGATCTGGCGGTGGACGAGGTCTTTGGCTATAAGCCCAGTGAAAGAAGGATCCGGCATTTTCTGGATGATTTCAAAAACGATCCGACGAAAAATCTGTTTACCTACATTGTGGCCGATCCGGACGGTGATCACGATAAGAACCGGATCTTTAACGCAACGGTCAATTACCTGCATGACGGACGGAAGCGGCGCGGCTATATCGTGACCTTTATGGATGATACGGCAAACCGCAAATACATTCAGCTTCTGGATACCTATAATGAAAACCTCCAGCAGGAGGTGGAGCAAAAGACGCAGTCCATCTTAGAGATGCATGATAACCTGATCATGAGTCTGGCGATCATGGTAGAAAGCCGTGACAATTCCACAGGCGGTCATATCAAGCGGACTTCCGAGGGTGTCAGGATCCTGATCGATGAGATCAAAAAGGAGGGAAAGCTGTCCCTTTCGCAGGAATTTTGCAAGGATGTGATCAAGGCGGCGCCCATGCATGACCTTGGAAAGATCGCGGTAGATGATGCGGTGCTGCGAAAGCCGGGCAAATTTACCGATGCGGAATATGAAGAGATGAAAAAGCATGCCGCAGAGGGCGGACGCATCATCTCCGAGATCCTGAAGCAGACCGAGGATGAATCCTTTAAAGAGGTGGCCCGGAATGTGGCCCACTACCATCATGAGCGGTGGGACGGCTCCGGATATCCGCAGGGACTGGCCGGAGAGCAGATCCCCATTGAGGCCCGGATCATGGCCATTGCGGATGTGTATGATGCCCTGGTCAGCAAGCGTGTATATAAGGATGCCTTCAGCTTTGAAAAGGCCAACGCCATCATCATGGAAGGCATGGGAACCCAGTTTGATCCGAGTCTGAAGCAGGTCTATGAAGCGGCAAGGCCGCGGCTGGAGGAATACTATCAAAATCAGTGATCCGTGCATACAGAAGTGTAAAAAGATCCCCTTTCGGGGATCTTTTTTTGCATAATAAGGCCGTCAAATGCCCATATGGAGGGAAAACCTAAGAAAAATTCAAAAAAGTTATTGACAGAGAACAGGGGCGGTGTTATATTTACTACGACAGACATAGTACGACAGTCGGTGCAACGATAGACAAAGCAACGACAGTCGAGGCAATGACAGACGTAGTAAGAAAACTCGCAAGCAGAAACATGCAGAAGGGAGAGAGCCTATGGGAACGGAATCATCCACCATCAGCTCGGACGTGATCCGGGGCTACAATGATACCATGATCCTGTACATCCTGCAGAAGGCACCGTCCTACGGCTACGAGATATCCAAGCAGATCCGGCTGTTGACAGAGGAAAAATACATCATCAAGGAAACAACGCTGTACTCTGCCTTTACCAGAATGGAGAAGAACGGATACATCGAGTCCTACGAGGAGACGGCGGCTGCGGGCAGCGGGAAAAAGAGAACGTATTACAGGATCACCGAAGCCGGTATACGCTTCTATGAGGAGAAATGCAGAGAGTGGACGCTGACCAAGGAAGTGGTAGAGCACTTTATGCCAGAGGGGAACGATCCGGGCGGCGGATCGGAAGTGATTTTGCTGGGGATGAAGGAAGATTAATCAGTTGGGTCTTTGAAAAGGCATAGGAGGAGTAAAATGGAGACGATCAAAAATTATTTGGAAAATATGTTTGCCAATCTTCCCAATTCGGCAGAGGTAAAGCGTGCTAAGAAAGAGCTTCTGCAGATGATGGAGGATAAATACAATGAGCTGATTTCCGAAGGAAAGAGCGAGAATGAAGCAGTTGGCTGCGTGATCTCGGAGTTCGGAAATCTGGATGAGCTGGCAGATGAGCTGGGGCTGGAAGAGGAAGTCAAGATCGAGAAGGCACAGCTTGAGGAAAGCCCCCGCCACATGGTTTCCTTAGAGGAAGCCAAGGATTACCTTCGGGATATGGGAAAGACGGCTTTCGGCGTGGCACTTGGCGTAGCCCTTTGCATCTTAAGCGTAAGCTGGCCGGTGATGATCTCTTCCATCGGATTTTTACCGGATGGTCTGGGCGTTCTGTTCATGTTTGCCACCATCGCATTTGCAGTCGGACTCTTCGTAGTCTGCGGCAATATTGACAGCCGCTGGAAATACTTAAAGAAGGAGCTTTGCTCCATCGATTATTCCACGGCCACCTTTGTTCATCAGGAAAAGGAACGCTTCCATGCAAGCTACGTGGTACAGCTGACCGTGGGCATCGTGCTCTGTGCAGTCTGCTGGCTTCCGGTAGCGGTCCTTGACGGGATCAATCCTTTGGGACTGACCAGCCTCGGGAAATTTTTGGAAACCATAGGCGTTGTCTTTCTGTTTGTGATCTGCGCCATCGGCGTATTCATGATCGTACACGCAGGCAACATCAATTCTTCCTTTGAGCTTCTGTTAAAGCTCAATGACCGGCAGACCGTAGCCGGCAACTTTGTACCGGAGGACTTTGAGCGGTACGCAAATCCGGTATCCGACGGCTTTATGCAGGTTTACTGGCCGACCGTCCGCGCCTTTTATCTGATCTGGAGCTTTTTGACCTTTGCCTGGCATAAGACCTGGATCATCTGGCCCATCGCTGCGGCGGTTCATGCGGTATTAAAGAGCATCTTGAAAAAGGACGAGGAGCTGTAAAGGATCAGACAGGAGGATAAGCATATGACAGACGAAAAGAAATTTACGGGTTGGAAAAAAACATATATCGGTCTTTTGAATGCGGCAACGGTGATCTGCATCATCTTGGGACTGATGATCCACGTAGGCGGATGGATCGGAGACGATCTGGTCAAAGGATTTATGGGGATCGGAAGGACAGTCTCCTCCGGGGAGCGCAGTACAACCTCCAGAGAGCAGGCGCTTGGCAGCTTTGATAAGGTTGAGGGCACGGTAGCCATCGGAAATGTGGTATTTGCTTATGGTGATGAATACAATGTTTCCTATGAAAACTACCCGGAGGCGGAAACACCGAGCCTGAAGCTTTCCGGTTCTACCTTAAAGATCGAGCAAAAGGCCTCCAATCGCTGGGGCATGAACGATATCAAAAACCGTTTCTCCGGTGCTAAGGTATGCATCACCGTACCCAAGGGAACAGCCGTTGAGGTGGATCTGAATCTGAACATGGGCGCTGTGGAAGCAGAGGATATGACCCTTGGAAAGGTGAAGCTCGATGCGGATATGGGTGCCATTACCATGAAGAACGTCACTGCCAGAAAGCTGGATCTGAATGCGGATATGGGTGCCATCACTCTGGAACAGACAACCTTTGAGGACGGCAATATGAAGGCAGCCATGGGCGGCATCACCTTAGAGGATGTGACCTTTGATGACTGCGAGCTGAAGGCCGATATGGGCGGCATCAGCGTGACCGGATCCTTCAGTGATCTGGAAGCGGACTGCGATATGGGCGGCATCGACGTACAGTATGACAATGCTGACTGCGAGCTGGATCTGAATGCCGATATGGGCGGTATCACCGTCAACGGAGAAAGCGTGGGAAGAAAGTACCACAGGTAAACTGCTCCTATGTGATCTTTCATAAGATCCATATTCATGAATCCCTCCTGCCGGGTGCAGGAGGGGTTCTTTTTTGCTTTTTCGGACACAAAAAAAGCACCGTCCCCATGGCCTAACATCCACAAAAACAGTGCTTCGTGCGCGATCAGGGGCTCGAACCCTGGACACCCTGATTAAGAGTCAGGTGCTCTACCAACTGAGCTAATCGCGCTTTTTTACGTGCTTTCACAGCGCAAATGTTATTATAGTATAGGAGTTTGGAATTTGCAAGTATTTTTTTTATTTTTCTTGAAATTTTCTTGAAACGCCTCCCTGAAATCTTTCCCGAAAATTCCCCAACACTCTGTTAAAATGCCACCTGTTGTGATATACTAAAACGGAATATGAACAGATATTCTCTGAATATGGAGACAGGCTTGTGAATAAAAACAAGAAGAGATTTAAATTGAACAGGTCTTCCGTATTGATCCTGACAGTGTGTGTTCTGCTGTTTCTGGTAATGGGACTGATCACGTATATCAAGGTCAGTGAGCTGATGCTCGATCAGAGCAAGCAAAGCGGTATGAATCTGGCGCGGACCATTGCAGCCGAGATCGACGGTGATCGGATGAACGAGGTGCGCTCGGAATCGGATCCCGGATATTCCGTGATCCTGAGCATCATGAGCAAATACCGGTACTATACCTATGTCAAATACATCTATACGATGCGGCTGGAGGATAAGGCCAATCTGTCCTTTGTGGTGGACGGGGATCCGGAGGATCCGGCAAAATGCGGGGAGGCCTATACGCTTACGGATGATATGCTTCCGGCTTTTTCCGGGGAGGTCTGCAGTGATACGCAGGTCAGCACGGATGCCTGGGGAAGCTATTACAGTGCCTATGCGCCTGTCTTTTGTGCTGACGGATCGGTGGCCGGTATTGTGGGCGTGGATATCGATGTCAATTATATCAATTCCTATCTGAACAAGCTGATGCTGGCGCTGGCGACGATCTGTATCTTCTTTGCCGTGATCACTGTGGGCCTGTATATGCTCTTTTCCATCGAGCTGACGGGCAAGGATGTGCTGACAGGACTTTATACCTATGAAACTCTGGTCAAAAAGGGCAACAGTCTGAAAAAGCACGGCGAGCTGGTGGGCCGTACGGCGGTTTTGGTCAATATCAAGGGCTTTAAGTATATCAACAGACAATACGGCTATGATTATGGAAATGAGCTTTTAAAATCTCTGGCAAAGTTTTTGCGGGAGGGTCTGATCCAGGGAGAGATGATCGCCAGAACGGGAAATGACAATTTCTGCATCCTGGTGATGAACGAGCGCTCCGCTGCCTATATCGCAAGGCTCAAGCAGACCAATCCCACCTCCATTGATGCCGCTATGCCGGACGGACTTCCCGCCCCGGTGCGGTGCGGTGTTTATACCATCAAGGAGGATGATACCATGGAGCAGGTCATGGGGATCTGCACCGTAGTCATGAATGTGGCCAGGAACCGGAAAAAAGAGGATATCGTTTATTACAACCGGGAAATCTACGAAAATATCTTAGAGGAGGGAGATCTTTTATCCTCCTATAAACAGGCCATCCGGAACGGAGAGTTCAAGGTCTTTTACCAGCCCAAGGTGGATATCGCCACCAATACCCTTTGCGGTGCCGAGGCTCTGGTGCGCTGGCAGAAGGAGGACCGGTTCATCTCTCCGGGACAGTTCATTCCGCTTCTGGAAAACGAAGGGCTGATCACGGAGCTGGATTTTTATGTGTTTGAAACCGTCTGCAATGACATCCGGCTTTGGAAAAATCAGGGGATCACGCCGGTTCCCATCTCTTCGAACTTTTCCAAGCTCCATCTGAGCAATCCGGATTTTGCCGAAAAGATCGTAAAGACGGCTGACAAGTGGCAGACAGAGCACAGATACCTGGCGGTGGAAATGACGGAATCCTCCGGGTATTCGGATATGGAGGCGCTGACCACCTTCGTGGAGCAGATGAACAAGACCGGGATCCGGGTCAATATGGATGATTTCGGAACGGGCTATTCGTCCCTTTCCCTTCTCGGGGATGTGGATATGGATACCATTAAGATCGACAAATCCTTCGTGGATCGGATCTTCGGAGAACGGGAAAGCGGCTCGAAGCTGGTATCAAGCGTGATCCGTCTGATCCATGATATGGACCGTGAGGTCATCTGTGAGGGTGTGGAGACCATAGAGCAGGTGAACTTTTTAAAGAAAACAGACTGTAAGCTGGTACAGGGCTATTATTTTGACAAGCCCCTGGAGCACAGCGTATTTACCGAGAGGCTCAAGCATCCGGCATATGAAAGGTAGTGACATGATTTATTTTCAGGAACTGGTAAACAACAGGATCATCACCACGGCTGTTTTAGCCTGGTGCTGTGCACAGGTGTTAAAGACCATCACCCATCTGATCGTCAACAAGAAATTTGTCTGGGAACGTCTCCTTGGAGACGGCGGCATGCCCAGTGCCCATTCCGCCACGGTCTGCGGTATGGCGGGCGCCACATTTTTCAGATGCGGAGCCGCTTCCCCGGAGTTTGGGATCGCATTGATCGTAGCCATCATCGTGATGCATGATGCCTCGGGCGTTCGATTGGAGACCGGAAAACAGGCGGTGCTGTTAAATAAGATGATGGAATCCTTTATCCGGCTCGGAGATCCTGCGATCAGTGCGGAGGAGAGGCTCAAGGAATTTGTGGGACATACCAAGCTGCAGGTTTTGATGGGAGCTCTTTTGGGGATCATCGTTTCGGTACTGATGAACTTGGGTGCATAACCGGTAAGGAATAGAACATGGCATACCTGGCAAACCCTGCCAATACGGCAGCGGTGTTAAAAAAATATGAGTTTCATTTTCAAAAGCGATACGGACAGAACTTTTTGATCGATCCCCATGTGCTGGATAAGATCATGGACGGTGCCGAAATCTGCGGCGATGACGTTGTACTTGAGATCGGACCCGGTATCGGGACCATGACGCAGTATCTGGCCGAGCGGGCCAAAAAGGTGATCGCGGTGGAGATCGATGATAAGCTGATCCCGGTACTGGCGGATACGCTTTCTTCCTATGATAATGTAACGGTCCTGCATCAGGATATCCTGAAGGTGGATCTTGCAAAGCTGTCAGAGGAGGAGGCAGGGGGCCGGCCGATGAAGGTTGTGGCAAATCTTCCCTACTATATCACGACGCCCATTCTGATGGCGCTGCTGGAGCAGAGGATTCCCTTTGAAAGCATTACGGTAATGGTACAAAAAGAGGTGGCCGAACGGATGCAGGCAAGAGAAGGCACCAAGGACTACGGAGCGATCACGCTGGCGATCCGTTATTTTACCGAGCCAAAGATCATTGCCCAGGTTCCGCCCAACTGCTTTATGCCAAGGCCCAATGTGGGCTCTGCGGTGATCAGGCTGACAAAGCACAAAACACCGCCCGTAACTGTCAAAGATGAGGCCAAAATGTTTGCCACCATCCGGGCGTCTTTTAACCAGAGGCGAAAAACCCTGGTCAACGCCCTTGCAGGCGGAGGCATTGCGGAAAAGGAAAAGACCCTGAAAGCCCTGCAGAGTATGGGACTTTCCGAAACCATCCGGGGAGAGGCGCTGACGGTGGAGCAGTTTGCCAGATTATCGGAATTATTATAAGACTTAGGAACAGGTTCGTTTATGTATATGATCACAGATACCCATGCCCATTATGATGATGAGGCCTTTGAAAGCGACCGGGATGCACTTTTGCTATCCTTACAGGAAAACGGCATCGGACGCCTGATCAATGTAGGTGCCTCGATGAGAGGGTGCCGGGATTCCTACAGGCTGAGCATGCAGTACCCCTTTGTATATGCGGCCCTTGGCGTGCATCCTTCGGAAACAGAGCAGCTGACCGAAGAGGATATGCAGTGGATTTTGCAGACGGCTAAGGATCCGAAGGTGGTTGCCATCGGAGAGATCGGACTGGATTATCATTTTCCGGACGATCCGCCCCCGGAGCACCAGAAACAGTGGTTTGCCCGCCAGATCGCTCTGGCAAAGGAGGCAGGCCTTCCGCTGATCATCCACAGCCGGGATGCCGAACGGGATACGGCAGCGGTGCTGGCCGATGAGCACGCAGAGGAGTGCGGCGGCGTGATGCATTGCTATTCCTATTCTAAGGAGAGTGCCCGGGACTTTCTGAATCTGGGACTGTATTTTGGCATCGGCGGGGTGCTGACCTTTAAAAACGGAAGAAAGCTGAAGGAGGCCGCAGCATTTTTGCCCATGGACAGGATCCTGTTGGAGACGGACTGTCCCTACCTGGCCCCTGAGCCCTACCGCGGAAAGCGAAACTGCTCTTTGTATCTGCCCTATGTGGTAGAGGAGCTGGCAAGGATCAAGAAGATATCAGAAGAAGAAGTGATCCGGATCACAACGGAGAATGCAAAGCGGCTTTTTGCTTTGCCGGATTAAAACAGAAAGGATATGCCTTATGAAGATCTTATTTTACTGTGCAAAAACCTATGATCAAAAATCCTTTAACAGTGTGCTGGGTTCTTTCCCGGACATTGAGATCGAGTATATCGAGGAGGAGCTGGGACCCCGTACCGCAGTGATGGCCGAAGGCTTTGATGCGGTTTGCGCCTTTGTCAGTGCGGATGTGAGCAGCCCTACACTGACCGTATTAAAGGAAAAGGGTGTAAAGTGCGTTTTGATGCGCTGCGCCGGCTTTAACAATGTGGATACCGACAAGGCAAAGGAGCTGGGGATCATCGTCAAGAGAGTGCCCGGCTATTCTCCGGAGGCTGTTGCGGAGCTTGCCATTGCACTGGCGCTTGCCGCGAACCGCAGATTGTATAAGGCATATAATAAGGTCAGAGAAAATGATTTCAGCCTGCGCAACTTAAGAGGCGTGAATCTGTATCAGAAAACCGCCGGGATCGTGGGAACCGGAAAGATCGGCGCCGCCATGGCCAGAATCTGCCGGGGCTTCGGGATGAAGGTCATCGGCTATGATGTGTATGAGAATCCGGATCTGAAGGACTTTGTGGAATATGTGTCCCTGGATGCGCTTTTGGAGCGCTCGGATCTGATCTCCCTGCACTGCCCGCTTCTGGATTCCACCTACCATATGATCAACATCGATACCATCAAGAAGATGAAGGACGGTGTGATCCTGGTCAACACCTCCCGCGGAGCGCTGGTCAAGACGGACGATCTGATCGAAGGCATCCGGCTCGGGAAATTCTTGGGCGTGGGACTGGATGTATATGAAGAGGAGACCGGGAACGTCTTTAACGACCGCTCCGATGAGATCATGGAGCACAGCGTTACCGCAAGGCTGTTATCCTTCCCCAATGTGATCGTGACCTCCCATCAGGGCTTTTATACGATGGAGGCCTTAGAGGCCATCGCCGAGACCACCCTGCAAAACCTTCTGGATGCAAGGGACGGCAAAAAGACGCCCAATGATGTGGCCTGAGGGTAAATTTTTTGACTAGAGACAGCCGGATATGATAGAATAGACAATGTATGTTCACTCATAGAAGCAGGAGATAACAAAGTTGGATAGATTTGAGTATGAAATAAGGGCGAAGGAGATCGTTTCCCTCTATAAACAAGGGGAATACGCCAAAGCAGTCAAGATCGTGGATACCATCGATTGGAGAAGGGTCCAGGGTCTTACGATGCTTTACAGGGTCAGCGATATTTACAGGCATACCCGCAGATACGAGGAGAGCCGGGATATTCTGCTGATGGCCAATGAGATCAGCCCCAATACCAAGAGAGTGGTATATGCTCTCTGCGAGCTTTCGATCATTTTGGAGGATCCGGTTAAGGCGGTCGAATATTTCGAGCAGTACAAGCAGATCGCACCCCACGAGGTGGACCGCTTTATCCTCCAGTACAAGATCTACGAATCCCATGACGTGTCCCTTGAGGAGCGGATCGCGGTTTTGGAAAAATACAAGATGTACAACTACGACGATCCCGATCCGAAGTGGACCTATGAGCTGGCATATCTGTATCACCGCATCGGTCTGACCACCAGATGCGTGGAGGAATGTGACGAACTGATCCTGTGGTTCGGTGACGGCGAGTATGTGTATAAGGCATTGGAGCTTAAGATGCTGCACGCACCCCTGACCCCTACCCAGCAGGAAAAATACAATGCCCGTTTTCTGGAAAAACGGGAGGCCATCGCGCTTGCCGAGCAGGCCGGTATGGAAAACGGCATGGAAACGGATGTACAGACGCCGATGAACATCAGCGTGAAAAATGTGGCACCCACCAGAGCCAAGACCACCAGGATCCCTTCCCTTCGTATGGGCTGGAAGAACCGGGCAGCAGCCGCGCAGGTTGAAGAGGATGCGGATATCCGCATTGCGGATGAAAAGGATATGGCCAGATATCACAGAGGCTACAAAAAAGAACAGGAGCCTGCTGTGTATGAGGAGGAGGCCTACGAGGACGAGGCTGCTTACGGTGAAGATCAGGAGTATGAGCAGGAAGCCTATCCTGAAAATGAGGAAGCCTATGAGGAGGAAGCCTACGAAGAGGAGGCTTATGAAGAAGAGGCTTACGACGAGGAGCCTTATGACGAGTCCGAGGAGTATGAGGACGAGGAGTACGAGGAAGAAGAATACGACGAGGACGAAGAAGACGAAGAGGAATATGAAGAGGAGTACGAGGCCGTAGAGGACGACTTCGAGGAGGAGCCCTACGACGAGGAAGCCTATGAAGAGGATGAGGAAGGCTTCGAAGAGGAAGAGGACTGGGAAGAGGAAGAAGAGCGTCCCGCCGCCGAGGATCCTGTAAAGCTTGCCGAGACCAAAGATCTTTCAAAGGCCATCGGCGCCGTAGTGCTGCCTGAAGGCAGTCAGGCAAAGCCCGCAGAAGAAAAAGAAGCCGCACCGGCAGAGGATGATGATGAGGATATGCGCATCGTGACCCCGGATGTGGAGGATATCAAGGTCCGTACCATCGATGCCGGCAACCGTTTTGATACCATTAATTTAGAAGAAGAGACCAGTAAATATCTGGCAAAAGAGATCGTAAAGCTGATGGAGGAGGATGACATGGAGGCTGCGGATGCGACCCGTGCCCTGCCCATGAATTCCATTTTCCATGACAGCATCGATTCCCTGCAGCCGCATGTGATCTCCAGAGCCATTGAAATGGCAGAGGAGATGAACAACGAACGGATCGCCAGACAGACCGGACAGATTCCGCAGTTCGGACAGGGAGATACGGTAGAGATCGAAGAGGTCTATTCCGAGGAAGAACCGGATCAGACCCCCGAAGCAAAGGATAGCGTAGATACAGGGGCGCCTGCAGAAGCAGCCGGGCAGACAGCCGGGGCGCCTGAGCAGACAACTGAGATCTCAGCAGAGGAGTCCGCAGAAGAGCCTGCAGAGGAGCCTGCAGAGGAGCCGGTCTATACAGAGGATGATTTTGTAGAGATCAATGATGACTTCGAAGAGATCTTCGAGGATGAGGAGGCATTCTATGATGAAGAGGATGCCGCAGATGAGCAGGATTTTGATGAGGACGCACCCGTAGATGCGGATATGAGACAGATCACCGCCGATGAGGATATGACCGAGATCACGGCGGATGAGGATCTGACAGAGACGGATGCAGATGAGGAGCCATATTCCGAGGAGGATCCGGATGAGACCTTCGATCCCGCCATGCTCTTCGATGAAGAGGAATACGAAGAGGATGCGGACGAAGATGCGGATGAAGAGGACGCCGAGGCCTTTGATGAGGAAGATCCTGAGGAGGCCATAGAGAGTGATCAGGAGCAGATAGAAAAGGCAGAGGCAGAGGCGGCAGCGCCAAGCGTACAGGAAGAGCCAAAGGCACAGGCCGATCAGATCGAGCCCATTGTCTTTTCCCAGAGTAAGCCCCTTCCCAAGGAGTTTATTGAGGCGGTTCAGATCGTAGCCATGGAAGCTGCCAAGGAAGCGGCGGCAGCGGCAGCGGCGGCAGCAGCCTCCCAGGTAGCGGCAGCGGCAGCCTCCCAGGCAGCAGCGGCGGCAGCAACCCAGGTGGCACAGGCATCTCAGGTCCAGGCCGCACAGGTAGCCCGTCAGGCAGCGCAGGAAGCGGCAGCGGCTACGGCAGATGCCATGAAGGAGATGCAGCCCGTCATCGAAAAGACGGAGGCGCCTGCAAAGGCAGAGCCTGAAAAACCGCAGGAGACGGCGCCCGAAGAGCCTGAAAAGCCCATGGTGGAAAAACAGATCACCGGACAGCTGAGCTTTCGGGATATCATTGCCGAGTGGGAGGATGTAAAGAAGGCGACCGAGCAGCAGCAGATCGAAGAGATCAAGCAGAAGGTGAAGGAGCAGAGCAGTCCGCTTCTGAATCATTACGATAACGCATCCGCCTTCGAGCAGGATGAGCTGGATACCATCTCTCCGATGATCGATGTCTTTGACGGGGCAGAGGAGCTGGAACAGGAAGCCAGGACCACTTTGCAGAAAAAGATGGAGCGCGTATCCGAGGAGGCAGAACAGCAGGAGGCCGGGGAGGATGTGATCCCCGAAAAGAGCCTGGAGCCTTCGGATGTGCAGGAGCCGGAAGCAGATGCAGAATCGGAGCCGGAGGCTGTCTTTGATGAGGAAGAAGAGCCCGGGGAGCCGGTAGAAAATACAGAAGAAGAGCCGGAGGAAGAGCCCGAAGAGCCGGCAGAAGAAACAAAAGAAGATACAGAAGAAGAAACAGAAGACGAGGCCGAAGCCGAAGCAGAGATGACAGGGGAGCAGACGGCTGATGAGAAGCCAGAGAAGAAGGCGGCATCATCCGGCAGCTTTAATACCGCCGAGATCAACGGACTGGAGGATAAGCTGGTATCGGCACTTGCAGGCCAGCACTATGATACCTCCAATCTGCAGGCAGAGATCCTGCACAGCATTCTGGATGAGGCAAAGGAGCAGGAGCCTGCACCTCTAGCAACCAGTGCAGCCGAGGCCGTGGCAATGGCAAAGGCAGCCCAGCTGGCGGAGCAGGGCGCTGTTAAGAAGGCAGAACAGGAAGAAGATACCACTACTCAAAAAGAAGCTGAGACGAAGGAGGCCTCTTTAGGGGAGACTTCCGAGCATAAGGAGATGGACGTAGATAAGCTCTATGCCCAGCTGATGGAGAAACAGGCAGCCGAGGCCGCGATGCAGGAGAAAGCCGGGGCCGAAGCGGAAGGAGCCGCGCCGGAAAGTGCAAAGAGCCAGAGCGCGGACGCATCCGAAGGAGAGGAGACAGAGGAAGCCAGAGTCCTGACCAAGGAGGAACGGGATCTGTTTTCCCATGTTGCCAACGGCAAGCAGATGCAGCAGAGACTGGCCCGCATCATCGATCAGGCAAGTCTGGAGCCCCTGGCCTCCAATATCCGCGTTGTGGGTGAAAACGGTACCGATCCCGAGACAGTCGGCAGGGAGCTGGTTGCAGCCATCGGTCTGTACGCGCCTTCCGTCAGTGAAAAATCCGCGGTGCTGACGGCAGAGGAGCTTTCCGGACAGAATATGGACAGCTTCCTTTCCCAGTACAATGACGGATCGCTTGTGATCACAGAGGCAGGCTCCATGACGGCGGATACCGTCAGCAGACTGTTTGAAAAGGCAGGCAGCCTGAGCGGACTTTTGATCGTGCTCTGTGATACCGATGACAATATGCAAAGGCTGACAGAGGCCAATCCGAAGGTGGAGGAATATGCTTCGCAGAAGCTTGTCGTGGATGTACTCGATAACGACGGACTGGTATCCTTTGCCCAGGTTTATGCCAAGGAAAAGGAGTATTCCATTGACGAGATGGGCAAGCTGGCACTGTACAACCGCATTGAGGAGCGTCAGCGTCAGGACCATGCAGTGACCACCGCAGAGGTGCGGGGCATTGTGGATTCCGCCATCGAGAAGGTGGAGAAAAAGGGCATCGGACGCTTCGTGGACGTGCTTTTGGCAAAACGATATGACAAGGAAGACATGATCGTCCTGCGGGAAAAGGACTTCATGCTGGATAAGTAACACAGCCTGTGGGGGCAGGCAAAAACGAAACAGGGAGAAGAAAGGGGTACAAACATGGCAGCAAAAAAACAGACCAATCCCATTTTTTTAACAGATGACGACCAGTATCTGTTCGCACAGGGAACCCATTATGAGATCTACGAAAAAATGGGCGCTCACGAGACCACGGTGGATGGAAAAAAGGGCGTTTACTTTGCGGTATGGGCACCGAATGCGGAATATGTGAATGTCGTGGGCGACTTCAACAACTGGGATATCTACAAGGACAATATGCAGCGTCTCGGAGGCGGGCAGATGTTTGCCCTGTTCATTCCCGGCGTGAAAAAGGGCGATCTGTACAAATTCGTGATCACCACCAAGGATAACCGCAAGATCTACAAGGCAGATCCCTTTGCCAACAGCGCACAGCTTCGGCCGGAGACGGCTTCCGTTGTGACGGATCTGAACAGCTTTAAGTGGAGCGATGAAGCCTGGCAGAGCGCCAAGGCGGATAAGGATCTTCTGAAATCTCCCATGGCGATCTATGAGTGCCACATCGGATCCTGGAAAAAGCATCCGGTAAGCGATCCCAAATCCGAGGATAAGGGCTTTTACAGCTACCGGGAGTTTGCGGACAGCTTTGTGGAATACTGCAAGGATATGAAATATACCCATGTGGAGCTGATGGGCATTGCGGAGCACCCCTTTGACGGATCCTGGGGCTATCAGGTGACCGGCTACTATGCACCTACCTCCCGCTACGGCGAGCCGGAGGACTTTATGTATCTGGTCAATACCCTGCACCGGGCAGGGATCGGCGTGATCCTGGACTGGGTTCCGGCGCATTTCCCCAAGGATGAATTCGGTCTTGCCATGTTTGACGGCACGCCTTTGTTTGAGTATGCAGACCCGAGAAAGGGCGAGCATCCGGACTGGGGCACCAAGGTATTTGATTTTGAGAAAAATGAAGTTAAGGACTTTCTGATCGCCAATGCCATGTACTGGCTGAAGAAGTTCCACATCGACGGACTGCGCGTGGATGCGGTTGCCTCCATGCTGTATCTGGATTACGGCCGCAGGAACGGCGAGTGGGTACAGAACAAATACGGCAATAACAAGAATCTCGAAGCCATTGAATTTTTCAGACATTTAAATTCCATCGTCAAAAACGAGTGCCCCGGCTGCATGATGATCGCCGAGGAATCCACGGCCTGGCCGCTGGTAACCGGAGATCCCAAGGAAGGGGGCCTGGGCTTTACCTTCAAGTGGAACATGGGATGGATGCATGATTTCTGTGCCTATATGAAGCTGGATCCCATCCTTCGAAAGGGCGCCCATTACAACCTGACCTTTGCCATGAGCTATAATGAGTCGGAAAACTACATCCTTCCGATCTCCCATGACGAGGTGGTGCATCTGAAATGCTCCATGCTGAATAAGATGCCGGGCTTTTATGTTGATAAATTTGCCAATCTTCGCGTCGGCTATACCTATATGTTCACCCATTGCGGCAAGAAGCTTCTGTTCATGGGACAGGATTTCGGCCAGGACTGCGAATGGTCCGAGGAGCGGGAGCTGGAGTGGCATTATCTGGCGGATGAGGAACACGGAAGTCTGCATCATTATATGTCAGAGCTGCTTGCGGTGTATAACAAATATCCGGCGCTTTATGAGAACGATAACAACTGGAAAAGCTTTGAATGGATCAATCCGGATGACAAGGATAACAGCATTTACAGCTACATCCGAAAATCCGCCAACGGCAAGAACAATCTGCTCATCGTATTAAATATGACCCCGATGGAGAGAAAGAGCTATCGCGTAGGCGTTCCGAAAAAGAAAAAATACAAGCTCTTACTCAACAGTGATGAAAGAGAGTTCGGCGGAACCGGTATGAAGGTTGCCAAGGAAGTATCCGCGAAGGCAGAGGACTGCCACGGCTGGGACAATTCCATCCTCGTGGATCTGGCACCGTACGCCGCACATATCTATGTGTATTAAAGGACTGACAGGATCCCGAAGATACCAGGGGATCTGATGATAGATAACAGGAGGAGAATGAAAATGTATCGCAAGGTGGAAACCAACCTGAATTTTGTGGAAAGGGAAAAAGAGACCGAGAAGTTCTGGTCGGACAACAGGATCTTCGAAAAGAGTATGGAGATCCGCAAGGACGGCCCGACCTATACCTTTTATGACGGCCCGCCGACCGCAAACGGCAAGCCGCATATCGGACATGTGCTGACCCGTGTCATCAAGGATATGATCCCCAGATACCGCACCATGAAGGGCTATTTTGTACCCCGTAAGGCCGGCTGGGATACCCACGGACTGCCTGTAGAGCTGGGCGTGGAAAAGATGCTTGGGATCGACGGGAAGGAACAGATCGAGGAGTACGGCCTGGATCCCTTCATCCAGAAATGCAAGGAGAGCGTCTGGGAATACAAGGGCATGTGGGAGGACTTTTCCAAGACCGTCGGTTTCTGGGCGGATATGGATGACCCTTACGTTACCTATCACGATGATTTCATCGAGTCCGAATGGTGGGCACTCAAGGAGATCTGGAAGAAAAAGCTGCTGTATAAGGGCTTTAAGATCGTTCCCTATTGCCCCCGCTGCGGTACCCCCCTGTCCTCTCACGAGGTGGCACAGGGGTATAAGGCGGTAAAGGAGCGTTCCGCAACGGTACGCTTTAAGATCAAGGGCGAGGATGCTTATTTTCTGGCATGGACCACGACGCCCTGGACCCTTCCCTCCAACGTGGCACTCTGCGTAAACCCTGAGGAGACCTATGCAAAGGTAAAGGCAGCTGACGGCTATACCTATATCATGGCCGAGGCCCTTTTGGATACCGTTTTGGCAAAGATCGCAGATCAGGCAGAGGAAGGAAAGAAGCCCTATGAGATCTTAGAGACCTATGTGGGCAAGGATCTTGAGAAAAAAGAATACGAGCCCCTTTTTGCCTGCGCGGGCGAGGCGGCCAAGAAGCAGCATAAGCAGGGACATTTCGTAACCTGTGACAGCTACGTCACCCTGACAGACGGTACCGGTATCGTACATATCGCACCGGCCTTCGGTGAGGACGATGCCAGAGTGGGACGCACCTACGATCTTCCCTTCGTTCAGTTTGTAAACGAAAAGGGCGAGATGACCGAAGAGACCGACTATGCGGGCCTCTTTGTCAAGGATGCAGACAAGCCCATCCTGATCGATCTGGAAAAAGAGGGTAAGCTCTTTGATGCACCGAAATTCGAGCATGACTATCCCTTCTGCTGGAGATGCGACACGCCGCTGATCTACTATGCAAGGGAGTCGTGGTTTATCAAGATGACAGAGGTCAGGGATGACCTGGTAAAGAATAACAAGACCGTAAACTGGATCCCCCCTTCCATCGGAGAGGGACGCTTCGGCAACTGGCTGGAGAACATCCAGGACTGGGGCATCTCCAGAAACCGCTACTGGGGAACTCCGCTGAATATCTGGCAGTGTCCGGATTGCGGGCAGATGGACTGCATCGGCTCAAGAGAAGAGCTGGCAGAAAAGAGCGGCAGGGAGGATGCACAAAAGATCGAGCTGCACCGTCCGTACATCGACGAGGTAACCATTCCCTGTCCGAAGTGCGGCAAGCCCATGAAGCGTGTGCCTGAGGTGATCGACTGCTGGTTTGATTCCGGTGCGATGCCCTTTGCACAGCATCACTATCCCTTTGAAAACAAGGAGCTGTTTGAGCAGCAGTTCCCGGCAGCCTTTATTTCCGAGGCTGTGGATCAGACCAGAGGATGGTTCTACTCCCTGATGGCAGAATCCACACTGCTCTTTAACAAATCACCCTATGAGAATGTTATTGTACTGGGACTGGTACTGGATGAAAACGGACAGAAGATGTCCAAGTCCAAGGGCAATGCGGTAGATCCCTTCGAAGCCCTGGCAACCTTCGGCGCCGATGCGATCCGCTGGTATTTCTACATCAATTCCGCACCCTGGCTGCCCAACCGTTTCCACGGAAAGGCTGTACAGGAGGGACAGAGAAAGTTCATGGGAACCCTTTGGAACACCTATGCCTTCTTCGTACTCTATGCCAATATCGACGGCTTTGATGCAACCAAATACAGCCTGGAGCCGGACAAGCTTCCGGTGATGGATAAGTGGATCCTGTCCCGTCTGAATACCGTGATCGGTGATGTGGATCAGAACCTTGAAAACTACAGGATCCCCGAAGCAGCCAGAGCCATGGATGACTTCGTGGACGAGCTTTCCAACTGGTATGTCAGATCCTGCCGCGAGCGTTTCTGGGCAAAGGGCATGGAGCAGGATAAGATCAACGCCTATATGACCCTTTATACCTGCCTTGTCAATCTGGCAAAAACTGCAGCACCCATGATCCCCTTCATGGCAGACGATATCTACAGAAACCTGGTTTGCTCCATCGATCCTGCCGCTCCGGAAAGCGTGCATCTGTGTGACTTCCCGAAGGTGGATACGAGCCTGATCGATAAGGATCTGGAGGTCAATATGGACGAGGTCAGAAAGCTTGTGACCATCGGCCATGCAGCCAGAGAGGAAGCCAGGATCAAAAACCGTCAGCCCATCGCGGATATGTATTATCAGGCGGCCAAGGAGCTGCACGGCTACTTTGCCGATATCCTGGCAGGAGAGCTGAATGTCAAGAAGGTAACCTTTACACAGGATACAAGTGCCTTTACGGGTTATACCTTCAAGCCGCTTTTAAAGACCTTAGGTCCCAGGTACGGCAAGCAGATCGGCGCCATCAAGTCGTATCTGGCGGATGTGGATGGAAATGAAGCCATGGCCAGACTGAATGCCGGTCAGAACCTGGAGTTTGAGGCGGACGGCGTTGCCGTATCCCTGGCCAAAGAGGATCTTTTGATCGAAACGGCCCAGAAGGGCAACTACGTATCCAAATCCGATAACGGCATGACCGTGATCCTGGATACAAACCTGAGCGAAGAGCTCATCGAGGAAGGATATGCAGCCGAGTTCATCAGCAAGGTTCAGAACATGCGAAAGGATTCCGGCTTTGAGGTGATGGATCATATCCGCATCGGTATCAGGGGCAATGACAGGATCGCAGCGATCGTGGAAAAGAACAAAGCTCTGATGACAGAAAAGCTGTTGGCCGATGAGATCACAAAGGATGCCTCCTTTGCCAATGAAAAAGAGTGGAAGGTCAATGATGAGACCGTGACCATCAGCGTGGAAAGAGTATAAAA
>JAILHW010000069.1 GCA_024695605.1 Lachnospiraceae bacterium
ATCTTGAAGGTGTAGGGATCATAGTCCCACTGAGCTACCATACAAAAGTCGCTGGTCAGACGCTGGGTGTTGTAGGCCTTCTTATTGACACCGGCACCGGATTTTTCTCCTGCGTGGATACCCTCCACTGCACCGATGTCAATAAGAAGGCCTACAACACCCAGCGTCTGACCAGCGACTTTTGTATGGTAGCTCAGTGGGACTATGATCCCTACACCTTCAAGATCAACTACAACCTGGATGGCGGATACTTTAAAAACTCCGACCTGAACGAAGGACTGGTGTATGACAGCTTTACGGTTCAGTCCGATGACATCGCCTTCCCCAGCCCCGTCAAATCCGGCTGCTTTTTCGCCGGCTGGTACGCCGACAGCGCATTCACAACGCCCATTTCCGGGATCCCTGCAGGAAGCTACCTCGATATCACCAATGAGTCCTCCGAAAACGATCCCAAATTCGAGGTCTATGCTAAATGGACGCCTGCCAAGCTTCCGGCCGTTACCGTGAAAGATGCCAAGTACAAGAAAACCGGTACCGCCGCGCTGAATTTCGGCGCAGTTGACGGTGCCATTTCCTATGAGATCAGCTTTTCCACCAGTAAGAAATTTACGAAGAAGACCACTTCTTCCTATCTGGTCAGCAAGGCAAGAACCGCCACCGTCACCAACCTGTTAAAGAAAACCTACTACTTCCGCGTACGCGCCGTATCCACGGACTCTACGGGAAGCGCAGTCTCCGGCCCCTGGTCCGAGGCCAAATCAGTAAAGATCAAGAAGGGTGTGCGTGAAGTCAAGGCCAAAAAGAACTCCATCAAGCTAAAATCCCTGAAGATCACCGACGGGAATCTGGTGGTAAAAGCCAGCGCTCCCAAGCGTGTAAAGAGCTCTGATACCTCTTACTATCTGGTTTCCTTAGAGCCTTCTACCGGCAAGGTGACCAAGGCCGTTTCCGCTCTTCCGAAGCTGAAAAGCCTGAGCGTAACCCTTCCCGTGAAAAATGAAACCGGTATGAATCTGGTACAGGGACGCTATGCATTGGCCATTAAGTCCGGCAAATCCTATAAGGTGATCAGTTCTTCATCCTTTATCGATAATCCGGAGGATCTTGCTGCCTTTACAGAGCCCTTCCCCACCCCTTCCTCCAAGAAGGGATTGCAGGGCGTGACCCACGGCGGGGTTAAGCACACCTTTACCAACTTTTTCTTAAATGATTACATTGATGTCAGCAAGAGCGCTTCCAACGCCTACAAGTACAACGGCCAGACCTACTACTTTGACCGTATGCAGATCCAGGTGCTCATCAATTGGGCTAAGGCCTGCAACCGGGAAGGTATCGTCTGCACGGCACAGTTCATGCTGACCTGGCCCGGCACCACCTACAGCTTCCTGGTGGCTCCCGGTGCAAGAGATGCCAGCAAGAAGTACTTTTTGATGAACGGTACGGACAAAAAAGCCCGCGAAACCTGGGAAGCTCTCTTTACCTGCATTGCCGAATCCATGGCTGAGCAGAATGTACATCTGGACAACTGGGTTCTCGGTAATGAGGTCAACGTAGGTAACGAAGGCCCCGGCTGGTGCTACCACGGAAATCTTTCCGAGGCCGCTGCCGTTAAGCAGTATGCCGCATGCTACCGCATCGCTTACTATGCCGTACGAAGCAACCTGAAGAACTCCAGAGTCTATATCTGTACCGACCACACCTTCAATGACTGGGAAGGTGACTGGGGCTGCAAGGGCTTTATGGATCTGTTTGACAAGCAGATGAATTCCTTTAACAAAAAGATCGAATGGAACCTGGCTTACCATGCCTATCCTTCCATCCTGACCTCCGCAGCTACCTGGAATGATTCCCATACCACCAACGGTCTGGATTCCACCTTCGTCAGCCCGAAGAATCTTAATGTACTGACGGACTACGTTAAGAAGAACTTCGGCAAGAACTGCCGCATCATTCTTTCCGAGCAGGGCTTTACCCACACCCAGGGCTTTGATGTGCAGGGCGCAGCTGTGGCTTACACCTATTACAAGGCAGAGTTTAACAACATGATCGACGCCGTGATCTTCCGTGCCTACGCCGATGATCCCGGAGAAGTAGCGCAGGGCCTGGCCTTCGGCCTCAGTGCAAACCAGGGCGTCTGGAATATGTTCGTCAACATGGATACGCCCAATTCGGTGAAATACACCAACCCGTATCTGACCGCCAAGCTGGGTGCCAACTGGACATCCAAGATCCCGGGATGGAACGCATCGAAGTTCAGTAAGATGAAATAAGAAATACCATAAGATGATCTTGGGTAAACAGATCAAAGATGGAAGAAAGGGCCGGGAGCAACTCTCCCGGCCCTTTCTATATTGATAGAAATGTCTATCTATTGAACATCGATCTTAGCAGGCATTTCTTATTCAGTCTCATCACTCTTGCTCTCTTCCTTCGCTTCTTTCTCCGCATGCATCAGCTTATCATCCAGCCGGGCAAGCTGTGTTTTTGCAAACTCTCTTCCGCCTACGCCGAAGGCCACGCCAAAGGCTACGCAAACCGCTGCCACCAAAAGCAGGAAGGCTTTGGAAACGATCTCCGAAGCAATCCCCAACTGACTGAGGATCATGAATACGCCTACCGTGATGATGGTGATCCGCGTTACCAGTGCAAAGCCCAGAAGACCGCTCTTTTTCAGCGCATTTTCCGCTGCATCCGCGCCAAGGACGGCTGCCAAAAGGATCAGCAAAGATGCCAGCACATTGGGCATATAATCGATCACTGTGGCGCCCACCTTTGTCATAACGGACAGATGCAGAACATTCATGCCTTCCACGATAAAGAAGATCACGATGATGACTCTTGCTGTCTCCGAAACGATCTTGGAAAGGACCACGTTTCTTCCCTTGTCTCCCAGCATTTTCTGCAACTTCAGATCCACCCCGGAGGAGGCCAGGAGCTGCTTTAGGATATTGCGTACCAGCTTGCCCAGAATGCCGCCGATGAAGATCATGACAACGGCTACGGCAATATTGGGAATGAAGGCAAAAATGTTGGAAAGCATGGTGATTGCCGGCATTGCAATGGCCTCAATCCCAAGGACCTGCAGCGCAACCACACCCACCGGGATCAGGATCAGAACATAGACAATATATGCCATGGTTGCTGACAGCTTTCCGTCCTCATCCGAAGACATCCCTGCTTTTTCCTGCAGCTTATCCACGCCCAGACGCTCAAAAAGCGGCACCAGAAGCTGCCTTACCAGCTTGGCTACCAGGTTGCCCACCAGGATCACGATGACGCCTGCCAAAATGTTGGGCACATAGCCCCATACAGAGGACAATACCCGCAGGATCGGGTCCGCCACCTGGCTGATGCCAAGCAGGGAAAAAATACCGGGCACAAACAGCAGAAACACAAGCAGATAGATCAGCTTGCCAACGTACTGCTCGGACTGTTTCGCCTTCTCACTTTTCACTTTCTCATCCGTTTCCGTCTTCCCTGCAAGCTCAAACACCTTCGCCTTGCGAAGCAGTGCCAGGATCAGGGATTTTGCGATGCCGGCCACAATGTAGGCCAAAAACAGCAAAAGGATCGCCCGGCACACATTAATGACATCCTGCGACAGGAAACTGAAAAAAGTGCTGAATAAACCATTCATAAGAAAAACCTCCTTATAAAATCGGGTAACAAGCCTTACGGCCTGTTACCCGATTGATTCACAAATACTCTTTTGCCCCGTATCCTTATTTGATAGAGTAGTTAAGACGATCTGCACTGGAGTAGCAATACAGATAAACGGTCTGACCTGCATTCAACTTGATCTTTGCGGATCTCTTCTTCAGATAAGCATAAATCTTGGAAGAGTAGGAGTCCGGATCCTTGCAGGAGTAGTACAGGCTGCTGTTCTTTCCGCCTTCTGTCTTTACGGTTGCCATTGTAATGCTGGAGCTGCTGTACTTGGAGCCTACCATTACATAGCCATGGCCGTTGCAGTAGTTATCACCACTCTCAGGAACCAGACCGGAAATCGTGAAGGTGTAGGTCTTGGTGGAAGGAGCCGTAAACTTCAGAAAGAAGCTGCCATAGCTGCTCTTCTTGGTCTTCGGAACAATGATCGTGTAGTTACCTTTCTTAACGGTAGTGCTCTTCTTTGCTGCTTTTGCTGCCGCAGTTGTAAAATCATTCTTCTTCGGCTTGATGGTCTTTGCGGATGCGGTAATGGTCATCATTCCCAGCATCATGGTCATTGCTGCGATCACAATTAAAATTCTGCTCAGTTTCTTTTTCATAAGTCCTCCTTTTTAAAAAAAACAATGTTTTTTGCACTTATGTGCGCTATCTCTATATTACCCCTTGTGGGGCTTTCCGTCAATAATCCCTTTTTCTTTTCTCCAAAAATTATAAAGGGGGAATTTCCATCCAAAACGAAAATAAGCAGGCGCAC
>JAILHW010000083.1 GCA_024695605.1 Lachnospiraceae bacterium
GAAAACAGAAATAAGCTCTTTTATAAACAAATGCTCGTTGAAGGATACGATGAAGAGCGTGATATTACCTTTAACCAGACTCTCATCGTAACCTATTCTTTGAAATATAAGGTTTACCAGGAAACGCTGAGGAGCAGACAGCTCGAGCGGGCAAAAGATTGCTTCTGTTTTTCTCCAATGCCAGCTCTTTATTGATCAGCTCTTCACGGGTGTTGGTGCTTTGTATGGCGGACAGGTAAAAATATTAGGTCATGATCTCCATACCTGCCACCGCCGGGATATAAGAATTGGGGAAATCCAGGAAGGTCAGGATCTGTGTCAGGATCACGCCCAGGGCTATAAACGTAATAATACCCCCCTTGATCCTGTTCTGTTCTTTCAGATTACGGATGGAATAGATGACAAGCAGAACCACGTAGAAGGCTTCCACAAAAATGGGGAGCTCGGCCAGAACCCCTCCGTGAAACCCGTGATCGGGCCCGTAATGATACATAAGCCCCGTTCCGGTCAGATCAATCGCCACCACGACAGCATGAATGAGCCATGGAATCGTCATCAGGACCCTATATTTCACATGATCGGTAATGAACAGAAACAGGAGGATCAAAAGCGGATACAGCCAGTATACCAGTGCCGCCTTCACATACAATAGCCTGTAATCCAGGTTTTGGTTATCGATCACAACCTCCGCATATTCCGCCAGCGTGATCAGAAAGATGATGCAGCACATCACCAGGATCATTCCGGTTCCCGGGATCTGATTGCTCCGGTTTGTCGCCATCATCACAAGAAGCGTGATCAGGATCAGGAGCGTGATATAATTGGTTTTGATAAAATCAAAGACGATCCACATCTCTTTTTCTTTCGGTCATTTCGATGCTCTTTCCCCGGGTACGCTACGCTCGTTTACTCATTTTCCGTCACGCGCAGGGAAACCATAACCTCTTTCACCGTGGTGATATCTTCAGGAAGCGTAATGGTCAGAGGCAGTCTGTAGGTGCCGGGGGTGATCTCCGCAATACCGTTCTCGTCCATATAGGCATCCCAGTCCACAGAAGCCTTCACATCCGAAATGCTCAGGGCAGAGATCGCCGACTGCACACCGGTCACGGTAAAGGAAATGGTACGGTCCGCCATCAGCTCTGCCTTTAAGCTGCCCTCCAGCTTGCCGATCTTGACGGCGCTCTTTTGCAGGACTACTTCCCTTTCCACCAACTGCTGAATGGGGATCGTGATATTCAGGACATTATTTTCTTTATTCACCAGGCTCAGACTTTCCGGGATCGCCTTTTCCAGATCCACGCTCACCTCGGTGGTCTCGGACAGTCCCGTCACATCCAGGTAGGGATTGCCGATATCCAGATAGTTCACTCTCTGCAGATCCGAATTGCGTCCTGCCACCTTAACCGTGCTCATGTTCCCCGTCACCGAACCGTAAACCATGTATCCATCTGCCGGCTTGCCGGTGTAGTTATATCGGATCTCCAGATCCTTGGTGGCCAGGATCTCCACTGCTATAGCTACCGTGGAGATATTCTTGACCAGGTTGGAGTTTTTGATCTGCTCACCGTCCTCGTCATAGAGCTTCAGATCCACGGAGGTATTCACATCGCTGTCCAGGCCGTCCACGGAAACCTCAGCCGTCACCTTGGCGATCTTGGAAACCACAGACTCCCTGCCGGAGATACGCACCACGTTTTCCGCCGTGCTCACATTGCCGATGATGTAGTCCTCAGCAGGCTCGCCGCTGACCTCGGGTGTGATCACAAACTGCTTACGAAGCCCGTCCTCTACCAGCACCTCAACGCTTTCGGTCTTGCTCCGGATGCTCTCGATCTTATCACTGTAGCGGTTGCTGGATACCTTAACCGGCACCATACCGGTCTCCTCGTTAAACAGGGACAGATCCGCCTCCGCCTTAAAATTGTCACCGCTGAGGGAATCCAGGATCGAGCGCTTGGCGCTGACGGAAATGGTGACCATATTTGAAGCAACCATTTCATAGACCTTCCCGTCGGAGGTGATGGAATCCGCGTTAACAACCGTGAGCGGAATGTCTGTATAGGTGGTATCCACAACGGGGTCGGAAACATTCACGACCACAAGCCATAGGATAATGGCAGCGGCCAGAGATGCCACCTTCACCACCAGATTATTCAAGATGTATTTTTGCACCCATTCCTTCATTCGATCTTTCCCTGCAGCTCTTACTTTTGCTTCTTCTGCTTTTGCTTCTTCTGCCCGCTTTGCGGATTCCGGCTGTCCTCATTTTCATTTTCGCTCTTTTTCTCGCCGGTTTTCTTCTCTCCGCTCTTTCTGCGGCTTCTCTTTTCGTCTGTCTTTTTCTGCAGCCGGATCAGCTCCGCGCGAAGCTCATCCGATTCGATATTGCGTTTCAGCTTTCCGCCCTTGGCCAGGGAAACGCGCCCTGTCTCCTCGGATACGATCAGCGTCACGGAATCCGTTACCTCGGAAATGCCGACGCCCGCTCTGTGTCTGGTACCCAGTTCCTTCGAAAGTTCCATATTGTCGGACAGCGGCAGATAACACGTTGCCCAGGTGATCCTATCTCCCCTGAGGATCACGGCACCGTCATGAAGCGGTGTGTTGTGTTCAAAAATGTTGATCAGAAGCTGACTGGTGACGATCGCATCTACCTCGATACCGGTCTGCTCATATTCCTGCAGCGGCGTATCCTGCTCGATCACGATCAGGGCACCGGTTCTGGCACGGCCCATCTCATAGCAGGCGCGTACGATCTCATTGATGGTATGATCGGAAAACTTCCCGGCAGTCTCTCTTGCATTTCCCAGGGAAAAAAGGCCGTTGACAAAGCTCTTTTGTCCCAGCTGCTCCAGTGCACGCCGAAGCTCGGGCTGCAGGATCACTACGATAGCGGTTGCCGCGATGGTGAAGACCTTGCCTGCGATCCACAGGATGGTTGACATGTTAAAGATGACAGCCACAACCAGAAATGCCAAAATGACCACCACGCCCTTGAGCAGATTCCATGCCCGGGAGGAACGCACCCAGGCCAGGATCTGATACACCAAAAACGCAATGATCAGAATCTCGATCACATCCGTAGCTGTTAAATGGGAAGGGATATGAATATTTGTAATATACCTTGATATAACAGAACTGATCTTTTGCATATCTTACTTCCGTTTCGAATCTTGTAGTCTGAAAGAATATGGGAATCTGTCAAAGAACACTGGTGATCTTCTTGACAGCCCTCTTTGATTTGGAAACCGAATTCTTCGGAATTGCTTTCACATAATAGTAGTATTCATCATCCTCATACTGTACCAGCTCCGTCCTCGAATAATCCACGTTAAAGGCAAAGAACTGTACCACAAAGGCCAGAAGGAGGGAACCCAGAAGGCCGCCGATCATCGCTCCGGTGCTAAGGCCCGTGTCGTAATTCAGGCCGCCCAAAAGCAATATCACAGCCATGATCACACTGCCGGCAAAGATCGCAATGGTCCATGCATAGTCCACGGAGAGTCTGCGCAACAGCCATACGATGATGGTTGCGCTGCAAAATGCCAGAAGCACCACCAAAACGCCCTTTTTCTCCAAAAGTCCATCTACGATATAGCGGAATCTTGCGATCAGATTATCCGCATCCAGAGAACTGATGAGGGTTGCATTGTCCTTCATATAGGCGATCACGTAGTAGGCGATCACACCGCATCCCACTGCCACGGCCCCGGTGACCGAGCAAAGAAGGCCGACCACAATGGGCACCACAAAGGGGATTTTCAGTCCGAAAAAGATCGGCATGAACAGCACCACCAGTGCATTTCTCGGGGAAAAGCGGTAATAGAGTAAAAACATCAAAAGGAAAACCGCTCCGCCTGCAATGGCGCACTCCAGGGAGATCTCATAAAAATGGATCACCGTAAATACCATGGCAAAGACCACCAGCAGGTTCAACGGCAGGCAGGCCGATAGCAATGCTACCATCAGAACCACCACCATATTGCTGATCCTGGAGGTGACTCCCAGATTAAAATTAATGGTCAGGATCACCACAAAGGCAAGACAGAACTTCAAAAACGGAAACAGATAAAGCTCGTGCTTGCTGTAAAAATCCCTAAGTACATCCCTGATTTCCAATAATGCTGACATAACGCTCCCTTTACCGGCTTATTTATTCTCCAGATCGTACATCGCCAGTAATTGTTTTAAATGATTATAGTATCTGCGAAGGCTCTTACGGGCCCTGTTATAACGTACCGAATAGACAATATACGTGATCACGGCATAGCCTGCCACAAAGATCGCATAGTAAAACAGCGCCCGCTTTCCCATTCCCAGAAGATCCAGCTTGTAGATCTCCTGCATGAGACTTTCAAAGTGATAATAGATATAAAGCCCCAGCACGACCAGGTATGCGATGGTGGCACTGATCACCGAATGGATCACCTGCTTGCCCATATAGTCGCTTCGAAAATAACTGCCGATGGCCATAAACTGCTTGCCTTCATTTTCTTCATAGGCAGCCATTTTGGTCATCAGTTT
The DNA here is from genome assembly GCA_024695605.1 of Lachnospiraceae bacterium. Taxonomy (GTDB): domain Bacteria; phylum Bacillota; class Clostridia; order Lachnospirales; family Lachnospiraceae; genus RGIG7926. Next base: position 4,528 of record JAILHW010000083.1, read on the forward strand.
GATTCTCTCTTCGTTCAGCATATCCTACCGCCTTATCTGTTATCCAAAAAGCGCATTCTGTTGGTATTATCCCTTGCCTTCCGGTCCGGCGGTGCTTCGGTCATGACGCCGCCAAGGCCCATGGCCTGGTTCAGGCTTCTCGCCATCTGGTCCTTGCACGCATGGCAGAATCTTCCTCCGGAGATCATCTTGCCGCACATCTCGCAGTTCACCTTGATGGGGGAATCATCGGAAAACTGCAGCCGCTCCTGACGGATCCACTGCTGGATCTGCCCCGTGTCCACCTCGCACTCCCGGGAGATCTCCTCCATATCCGCTCTTCCATGCTGCTGGATATATTTTTTCACCGTCTGAAATTTGTCCTCTATCTTCTGCAGACAGTTCGGACAGATCGACGGCCCCGTCACATAGTTGTACAGACATCCGCATTTTTTGCAATTTCGAACCTGCATTCCCAATACCTCCCACAGCTTACTCCAAGGGCAGCTCTTCTCTGCCGCCGTCCCTGCCGATGCAAATAGTCAGGCCATATACATTCCGGGCTCCGGCCGCCAGGATCTCACCCGCCAGCGCATCCAGCGTACTGCCTGTTGTATAGATATCATCTACCAATAGCACTATCTTTGATTTTACATCATTTTGCCTTATAATAAAAGCCTTTTTCAAATTTTCTTGGCGCTGGGCGGGATTCAGACCCTTCTGCGGAAGGGTGGCCCGGATACGCCCTGCGCTCTTATCCGAATAGGGGATATGCATGCGCGAAGACAGGCTCTTTGCAAACAGCGCCGCCTGGTTATAGCCCCGCTTTCGCAAGCGGCTTTTATGCAGCGGTACCGGAATGATCAGCTCCGCTCCCAGGTGCCCGATCCAGTCCCCAAGCTCCTGCGCAGCCAGACGGGCAAAGGTGTCCGCATACTCCCTGCGCCCTGCATATTTGAGCCGGTACAAGGACCGCTTCATCCGGTCATCATAATAAAACAGCGCACGGTTTTCCTCGAACACATGTCGCATCCTGCTGCAGTCGTTGCAGTATTCCAGCCCCTTTTTCCGAAGAGGCTTGCCGCATTTTAAGCAATACTCCTCCCCTACATAGGGAAGCTGCCCAAGACACGATGCGCAGACCACGCCGCTTCGAAAGGGGAGCACACGGTCGCATACCGGGCACCTGGGCGGATACAAAAGATCCAGTATGTCATTGATCAGTGCGTTATTTTTCCTCGTAAGCCATTTCCTCCAATCGCTGCGCAAGTCCGGTGTAGCGCCTCTTTTGCTCCCGGCTTCGGATCATGGAGGCTACCGCCTCCCCGCTGCCGAGGATCAGTACGCATTGCTGGGCCCGGGTGATGGCCGTATATAGCAGATTTCGATAGATCATCTGATAGGGCACTCCCAAAAGCGGCAGGATCACCACGGGATACTCGCTGCCCTGGGACTTGTGAATGGTCATGGCATAAGCCAGCTCCAGATCCTGCACCTGGTCAAAGCCGTAGAAGGCGCATTTTCCGTCATCGAACAAAACCTCCACGCTTCTGTCCTGTTCATCAATGGCCGCTATCACGCCCACATCTCCGTTGAACACACCGTCCCCTTCCTCCAAAAGGATGCGGTTGTATCCCCGGATCTGCCAGTGCATCTGGTAATCGTTCTTGGTCTGCATCACCTTATCGCCGACGCGAAACAGCTTGTCGCCAAACTCCTTTTCCTTCTTTCCGTCTTCGGGCGGATTCAGAAACCGCTGCAAAAGAAGGTTCATCTCACCCACACCGAGCATCCCCTTTTTCATCGGGGTCAGCACCTGGATCTGGTCCGGCCGGATATGAAAATGGCCCGGCAGCTGCCTGGTGACCAGGGTCAGGATGTCCCTTTGGATATCCCTCGCATTGTCTCTGGGCAAAAATAC
>JAILHW010000201.1 GCA_024695605.1 Lachnospiraceae bacterium
CTTGAAAGTGCGTATTTATGTTGCAGTTTTTCTACCATCTTTATGCACCCACCTTCCACTCGATCGATCTTGTATACTCGTCAAACATATGCTTATACAAGCCGTTTTTGCTCATCAGTTCATCGTGATTTCCGGATTCGATGCATTTTCCGTCATCCATGACAAATATCCTGTCAGCATTCATAACCGTGCTTAATCTGTGTGCGATCATGATAAGCGTCTTATTCTTCGAAAGCTCTTCAAATGCTGCCTGAACCTTTGTTTCGTTATCCGGATCGGCAAATGCGGTAGCTTCATCAAGGATCAGGATCGGAGCATCTTTTAAGACTGCTCTTGCTATCGTGATCCTCTGCTGTTCTCCTCCCGAAAGATAAGTCCCTTTCTCTCCGAGCACAGTATGTATTCCGTCAGGAAGTTTTTCGATGATATCCATGCACTGAGCTTTTCTAAGTGCTTCAAGAACTTCCTCTTCACTTGCAGATGGTTTTGACATCCGGACATTTTCCAGAATTGATCTCTTGATCAGTCTGCTGTCCTGAAACACAAAGGAAACCTGATTCATAAGCCCTTTTGATGAGAGATCTTTTACATTTACTCCTCCGACAAGAATCTCCCCGCTTGTCACATCGAAGAATCTGACCATCAGCTCCGCCAGTGTGGTCTTTCCGGATCCTGACGGTCCCACCAGCGCCACGTGCTCACCGGACTTTATCGAAAGACTTACATCGCTCACAGCATCTCTTGTTGCATCTTTATACCGATACGTTACATTCTTAAGTTCAATCCCGTGATCTGCCGGCTTTTGATCCGAACTTCCTTCTGTAAGCGGCTCTATTTCCATGACCTTATCTACACGCTTCATAGCATCGATCAGGGTCATTTCCGCCTCCCCCGAATACGCGATCTTGGTAAGCGCGATCGTCACAAGGGGTGTAATGATGATGTAATACATAATGTTCAGGATAGCAGCATGATCCACGCCGTTCTTAGTAACCACAAAAGCTGCGATCACGATAAATGCAAATACGGCATTGATGCATGTCATAAAGCCTGCCATAGGAAATCTGAGCGTCAGTGTATAATCCGTTGCCCACTTGCCGAAGCCGTCTATGCATTCTTTGAACCGTTTGAAGGAATGTACCGTCTGACCGAATGTCTTTACCACAGGAACACCGCGAACATACTCCGTCGCCTCACTGCTCATGGTTTCCAGAGCATCCTGGTACTCCTTCATTTTTTCCTGCATGCCCTTAGTCATCATTTTCATCAGGCACGCAAACCCGATAAGCGCAGGGATCATACATATAAGACCTATCTTCCAGTTAAAAGCGAATACCAGCACAAGCAATCCAATCGGTGTAACTGCAGCAACAGTTTTATCCGGAAGATTATGCGCGATATATGTCTCTGTGGCAGCCGTGGAATCGTTCACTATCCTCCTGATCTTACCCGTACCATCCTCATCAAAAACCCCAAGGGGCAGTGTGATGATCCTGTGCATCAGGCTGCTTCTCATATTGGCCTGCACGCGAAATGCTGCTATATGTGTACAGAACAGAGCTGCAATGTATACGAGCAAAGCTCCAACGATCAGGGCAACGGCAGACCATGCATACATCTTAATATCATCTAAGTTCTCACCGTTTACCGCGCATCTTATGATCTTCCAAAGCTCATAATACGGGATCAACGTCATTACAGCGCTTACAGCTGCAAGACACCTTCCCAGGGTGATCAGATTCTTATGTCCACCCGCATACTTTCTGATCAGCTTCATGTGATCATACTTTTCCGTCTTTCCCAATTTTATATCCTCCTGTTAGTTTTATGATCTGATAGCTATCATTTGGCCAAATCGATTAGCTAACGCTAATCGCAAAATGATCGCTAACGGAACTAAAAAAGAGCCTTTCGGCTCTTTTTATTTGATCCCCATTATCTTCAACCACCCCGGCATGAAGAACTCCTGTACTGTATTCAGATATTGTATGACTTTTGCATCTTCATAATCATGTATGATCGGTTCAAAACACGCTGTCAGATATGCCGAAAGCAGCATATGCAATTCCTCCTCGCCAAGTTCTGTGGTCTTATATCCTTTTTTCTTCAGATAACTTATCGCTTCCATGAATTCTTTTTGGTTATCTTCTACATAATCATGTACAAAATTTTCGTATTTGGTTCCGGCCGATCGCGAGATCAGAAGAATGAACTCATCTCTTCTCGGAAGGATCACTTCCTTGACCATATCAACAAAGGTCTCACCGAATAGCTCACCATCAGATCCGTTGCCTTCAAGAAGCTCATATTTCCTGCTTGTATGTCTATTAGTCCATTCCTTTATGCTTTCAATCAAGGGCTCTACCATGGCATTAAACATAGCTTCCTTATCCGCATAATGCCTGTATAATCCTGCTGATGTCATACCTGCACGGGCTCCGATACTCCTAATGGAAGAGTCTTCATAACCCTTTTCAAGAAACTCCTCTTTTATCGCCTTCTTGACTTTTTTATGGCTTAATGTCTTATCTCTTGGCATTTCTTTTCCCCAGATTAACAAAGCGTTACTATCGTAAGTAATCGGTGTTAGTTATCAGCGTTAGTTATCGCCGTTAGCTTTCATAGATTACTATATTTCCGATTATCTGTCAAGAAAAAAACTGCTTTCCCCTTCAGGCCACAATAAAGAAGAGCCTCCTCACGCCGGATGCTCTTTCTTTAATCGTTATTCAGTTTCTCAAAGCCGCTTCTGCGATGTAGCTTCATATAACTGTCCTGGCTCTTTTTCATCCCGTAATCTTCATGTATTGTCGTTTTCATCAAACAGTGATCTCTATCTGATTTCCTTCAAAACCGACGATACAGCTTTCATAATAGCCATCACCTGTAGTCCGCGGTCCGCTCAATACCTCATAGCCGTCTTCCCGGAATTGTCTTGTCAGCCGATCGACTTCTTCCACGCTTCCTACAGAAAAAGCGATATGGATATACCCGGTACGATTGGCAGGCTTTGCAGGATCCTCCATAGAAGGCTTGTTCATGATCTCCAGCCGAGCTCCGTCATCAAAACTGATAAAGAATGATCTGAATCCCGTTGTTTTGTTATGATATCCATCATTGGAAACCCCTCCGAGATACTTCACAAAGAAGTCTCTTGCCGATTTCAGATCGTTTACGTACATTGCAATATGTTCTATCTTCATCTCTTATATCTCTCAGCCATCATAGTCATCCAGGAAATGATGCTTTCTTCCGTCTTCTGCCTTATAGCAGATCACCGTGTTAAGATTGACGTTCTCCACACTCTTAAAAATGTTAGCCTCTATAAACGGATTTTTCTCCTGCAGCTGTGCGATGATGCTCTTTATCTCTGCTCTCTTGCTGCCCTTCTCGGTTCCGCCGCAGCTGGCGCAGCTCTCAGTCAGTCTGCATGCGCAGTTGATAAACGTCAGCTCATTATAGTTTCTCCACCTTTTAATCGCTTCTTCCCGAATCAGATACAGCGGCCTGATCAGTTCCATACCTTCAAAATGAATGCTGTGAAGCTTCGGCATCATGGTCTGAACCTGACCTCCGTACAGCATTCCCATCAGTATGGTTTCGATCACATCATCATAGTGGTGTCCCAGTGCGATCTTATTACAACCAAGTTCTTTGGCCTTGCTGTATAAATATCCGCGTCTCATTCTGGCGCACAGATAGCAGGGAGAACCGCCTGCAGCTGTATCCACAACATCAAATATGTCGGAGTCAAATACCGTGACCGGGATTTTCATCAGCTTTGCATTGCTTAGAATGGTCTCATAATTGATCCGGTTATAGCCCGGATTCATGACCATATATACAACCTCAAGGTTCTTTTTCCAATGCCTGGAAAGCTCCTGGAACAGCTTTGCCATGAGCATCGAATCTTTTCCGCCCGAAATGCACACCGCGATCCTATCGCCGTCATTTATGAGCTCATAGGTCGTGATCGCCTTTATGAACTGACTCCAGATTTCCTTCCGGAATTTTTTGATGATGCTTCTTTCTATGTTCTGATTTTTAGATTCTATCGTTTCATCATCAGGAAACTGATGATTCATCAAATGCAGGTAGCAGCTGTAAATCCCTCCCTGGATGCTGTAGATCTCATATCCCTTCGGCGTAAGATCCTCGCATAGATCAACGGACTTTTTTCCCGAATAGCATATGAGATAGATGGGCACATCTTTTTTCAGCTCATCTATATGATCATAAAAATCTTCAGCAGGATAGTTGACTGCACCCGGATAGGAGCCCTGCAAAAAATCCGTTTCGCTGCGTATATCGATGATCCGTTTTTCTCTGTTGTCAGAAACCATTTCCTGTATCTGTCTGGTGTATAACATATTCTTAATGAAGCTCCCCTCTTTAATTCCTCTTGATCCATTCCCTCCAACGGATTTTGTTCTGTGAAACAACCTTGCATGCTCCATGCTCCGCTCCGGCTTTCCGGATGAGCTTTCTGGCGCTTTTCACATGTCCGCAGCCCGTCAAAAGCATTAAAAAAATCAAAACGATGTAAGTCCGACTTTTTTCATAACGTTCTCCCTTTTCGCCTATTGTACCACAGACAGAAACTTCGGGATATATATATTACGCTGTTGCAAACGCCCAAATCCTGCCGCCGGCCTTACATAGGCTCTTGTGATAGGCTGAGGTTATCGGTAATGATCGAAAGAATCGAATTTACACAGAAAAATCCCGGTCATATAGTAGAGAGAGAAACCATAAATAATGGGGACTTAGTACTAAGCCCCCGTTTTCTGTATTCGGATACCATATCGGGATACAGACACAGAGAAAGAAACAGAGGGGATCAGAAATATGAGCTTTTTGCAGGAGATCGCAGCCTATATGAAAGGCGGAGAAACAGACCGCGAAGAATTAGGACTTGAAATTGAGCACTTTGTGTTAGATGATAATGGATATGGGATCGGCTTTGATGAAGTTTCCGCGCTGATCGCACAGGTCGCAGATGATGAAGGTGCCCGCATCCACTATATGGACGGATATCCGGTAGGCTATTCCAATGAACGATATGCCGTAAGTCTCGAGCCGTCCTGCCAGTTTGAGATCAGTATCAGCCCTTATGCAGAGCTTTCCAAAATTCAGGCGGTGTATGAGGAGTTTCGGGCCATATGGGAGCCTCTTTTTGCCGCCCGGGGCTATCACTTTGAGACAAAGGGCAACCACCCCTTAGTCGAGCAAAGCATCATCACACCGGATGAGATCAATAAAGCGTATCGAAAAGAAAAAAGGCCCCTGACAAACGAGGAGCGGATCCGGGTCATTGAAGCGGCGATCCATACCATTGTTCCCGGTAATAAGCTGAATCTGATGCTCTATGACGGCGAGCTTTTTTATCTGCATAAAAATGAACAAGGCACCATGTATCGAAAAATGGTGCCCGGAGGAGCGATGTTTGCCACCCTGCCGCTGGATCAGGGAAAATGGACGGAAGTGCCCGAAAACAGACTGCTGGTATATCAGGACGGGCAGCTTTTGTATATCGGAGAGCGGCATACCTTTAGCTATATTCACAATGAAGAGCATATGAAGCTGTTATATCTGGCCTATTCGGCTCTATAAACGTACGCTCTCTTCTGTTACGACCTCATACAGTTTGTCTGCCAGGATCCGGTGTCCCTCAGGGGTAAGATGGAGTGAATCCACCTCTGATGGCTCAATGAATGCGGCTGCATCAAAGAACTTACAGCCGTACTTTTGGGCGATCACACGATAGTGATCCGCGAACCTTTTGGATTCCTCTATTGCCCTCTCGGAAAATGCACCATAGAAGACAGATGACCTGATACCGGCTCCGATCTGCGGCGGGGATACCAGTATAATCCGGGGTATCATACCCTGTTTTTCGGCTGTAAATGACTGTATCACTTCCACCAGCTTTCCCGCGCCCTCTGCGATCTGCTCAGCGTTTACGTGAAAGGTCTCCTTCAGATCATTACTCCCAAGCATCAGGATCACAATATCCACCGGCTTATGCGAATTCAGACAGGGTCGTAAATACTCTAGGCCATTCTTCCATCCGTCTATGGGATCATCATAAATGGTGGTTCTTCCGTTGCAGCCTTCCTCGATCACATGATAGTCACTTCCCAAAAGCTTTTGCAATCTTCCCGGGAAACGGATGTCCCTCGGATATCTCATTCCGGTCTCCGGTATATACCCATATGTATTTGAATCTCCATAACAAAGAACCGTTTTCATAAACGTATCTCCCCTCCTGTTATCCGGCTTCACTGAACTTCTTCCAAAAGATCAAAGAGCCCGTCCTCAGACAACACTCCTCGTTTGAGCCCTGCAGGAAGCAGCCCTGCTTCATCCAGCTCAAAATCAAATCTCCAGTCCTTGCTTGTATAGTAGGCCTCCAGCGCGGCTTTATCCTCCACTGTTCCGTTTCCTGCGCGCACACTGTCGAAGCGCTCTTCCATCCCCGCGATCCGCTCAAATGCCTCTTTTTCCCGTTGCCCGATCCCAAGGAGATTCTTTTCCATGCTCTCGAGAAGATCGTGTGAATCATCCTCGATATGCGCCAGATAGGTAATGATCAGTCCCTTTTGGGGCAGTACATAGCACTTTTGTTTCCACTTGCCGTTTATGCTGAATCCGCCCCTGTATCTCCAGATATAAAAGCCGTAGCCGCCCTCTCTGTTCATCTGCTGCGTTGAGGTCGCAAGGCCTGCATATTCCTCCGACAGGATCCGTTTGCCGTTATATACGCCCTTGTTATAAAAGAGCAGGCCGAACTTGCTCAGGTCATGGACCGACAAACGCATCTTTGACGCCCCATAGAAATATCCTTCCGGCGCACGTCCATATTCAAATGCCGTGATGTCCATGGGCGTGAAAATGCGCTTTTCGATAAATGCACCAAGATCGCTGCCCAGGATATTGGTAAGGGCAACCCCGACCAAAAACGGCGGAAGATTGCCGTATGCAAACTCTGCTTGTTCCGGATCTTCGATCTTACATGAAAGCGCAAAATCAAGCCAGTTATCACTATCATCCGGCCTGAACGGAAAGCCCTTGACAGACATCGTAAGAAGCCGTCTTACCGTGACCCTGCAAAAGCGCTCATATTGCTCACGGGAAAGCGATCTGCATGTATCTTCGGGAAGATACGCCGTGATCGGATGGTCAAGATCGATCAAGCCTTCATCGTACAGGATTCCGACAGCAATGGATAACACCGCCTTGGTTGCCGAATAGATCTCGTGAAGATTGCATGTGTCGCCATACCGGTATTTCAGTTCACCGTCTTGATACACCTCCACGCCGAACACATTCCAATGATTGTCTTTGATATCCTTTACAAACCTGTCAAAGTCCATATTTACACCATCTCATAAATCCCGATGCACCGTGGCAATCCCCTTGCTATGGCGCTTTTTTGATCATCGCATCCACTTCATCTGCCGAAAAGGCATACGCTCCGAGGTCCTTTTTCAGGCGCTCCATTTTTTCTGCATTCTCCCTGACTGCCTGCTCATCCTTGCTCTCCTCATACACCCTTGACATAAAGGCTGCATGGGCATAGGCCGCAACATGATACAGATCCTCCATGCCCTCCGGCGGCTCTAGGTAATCCGATCGTTTCCAGTAATAGGTATCCACGACCTCTCCATAGGCCCGGTGACTGACCTTATACGCCATCTGCCTTTGCGCACTCTCCACAGGATCCTCCGTATCGCGATGTGCATACCGGATGGCTGCATTCATATTGATCAGCATGGCAAGAAACACGATCGCGGCAATCACGATCATAAGATTCAGGAGGATTTTGATCTTATTGTTCATGTCTGAATACCTCCTCAAGCTTCACGGACTTTTGCACCTCCGATAAGGACAGAAACTCCTCCAGCTGCTGCTCGTCCATTGCAAAATAGGTCCTCATGGCTGCCTTCAGAAGCGCTTCCATATCCTCCATACAGGCAAGGTACGCTTCGTTTTTTTCTGCCTCCTTTTGCACTTTAACCACCTGGAAAAAACTTTCCAGGTACATGCCAAGGTTGCGGATGTCGGTATCAAGTCCGTCAAAGTATTCCGGATCATCGGACCTAAGAACGATCTGTTCCATCAGCTTGATACACTCATAATAGTCCATGGCAACGTAGGTCACCTTTTTAAGCGGCTCAAATTGCTCCGGCGGAAAGTTTTGCAGCTCATGCGCATAGAGGAAGCTGACATACTCCATATACGCTCTGCTCTCTAACAGCTGTTCGGCCTCTTTTGCATACTCGTCGGGATGCCTCTCCGCTTCGCGCCTGGCCGCCTTGTCCGGATCGGGTCCTTCATACTCGTGCCTCGTAACCGCGGCAGCGATCAGGATCCCTATGATCAGCACCGCCAGGATCGCTGCTCTTGTTGCCAGCCCTTTTGTCTTTTGCGCGGAATCTATGACCCGGCCTTTGGTGTTATTGTATGCTTTTTGAAATCTCTTTTTATTTTGCCGATGCTGCGTTGCAAACGGATTTTCCGCATTGCACTTCGGGCAGTTTGCTTCCTCCGGCCCGACCTCGGCTCCGCAATTTTGACATATCATTCTTGTGTACTCTCCTGCTGCGTTGTGATCCCCTGTTCCATTAAAAACTCTGCCTTTCGCTCCCGCGCTCTGCTGCGCTGCCTTGCGGCGGATACCCAAAAGAGAAGGAGCACCAGCAAAACGATCACAGCCGCTGTGATAACGGCTGTCCCAAGAACCTTACCAAGCCCTTTTTTCAGGCGCTTTTCGCCTTCCTTTCCGCTTTCCTCCAGATCCTCCCGGATGTCTTCGAGCTGCCCCATGTATTCCTCTTCCTCTGCAAAAGCATCAGCGCTGCCGCAGTACGGACAGCGTACAAGGGCTGCTTCAAACTGTGCCCCGCAGGACTTGCATTGTACCATCTTGTTTTCCATTTTGATCCTCCCTGACGCTACTGCTGCCCCGGGCAGCTTTGGTCGATCTTATCAAAGACCGTATCATAAGAGGGCATTTCGCTGCGGATCTGCGTCATTCTGCTTTCGCATTTTTCCGCCGTATCCGTATTCTGCGCCGCGGCAAATACCTTTGATAAAAACAATAGCTCGGCATACTCTCCCAGCTTATAGTAATCCGCATCCTCCTCAAAAACCTGTGCCCCTCCGCGGATCGGACGGGACAACGAAGCTGCGACCCCATAGTTTTCCCAGTCCAGATAATTTCTGATCGTATTCGGCAGGATCGTATCCCGCTCGACATATGAAAAATGCAGCTCCTCTATGGCTTTCGGCAATAACCCTATCAAAAAGATCGCAAGCACCAGATTTGCCACGAGAGAAAGGATCAATATCACTTTTTTAATCATGTATCAACACCTCCTCCAAATAGGCTTCCTGCCGGATATCCGATGACGCAAAAAACTCACTGCGCCCGGTCTCATCCAGACCCAGATAAATCTCCAAGAGAAGATCCGCCTTTGCTTTCATATCATAAATATAGTCCTTGTAGGGATCCTCATCGATCATGGAAAGAGAATCGTCAAAGGTAGAATAGAAATACCTGATCTGCCGGTGGCAATCCTGGATATCACTCTCCGGCCGATACCATGACGCCTCCGGGCCAAACATCGTCACTTCCTCCAGTTTGGATACGAGTGACGCATACTCTTTTCCTATCTCGCAAAGCAGCCGCATATCTTCATACGGTGCCTCCCACTCTGCAATCTCGTGGACCTCCTTGAACGCCATGAATCCGGTATAGTCACCGTCGTCAAGGTACTCCTGCATCGTCTTTGCATAAGTCTCATACTGCCTTGCGGACTCCCGGCGCACAGCATCCGTGCGAAACAAAAAGGCCCGGTCTGCCACATAATACAGGGCGATATCGGCGACCAGCAAAATGACCATAACCACAACACTGATCACAAGCGGTGCATTCTTCGCCCGGATCTTGTCGGCCTTCTTTTTCGTCGTTGCGCTGTCCTCTTTGTAGTAGTCCATATCCGCCCGATATCCGGCGGTTTCTGTAAGTGCTCTGCCGCAATACGGGCAGACCTTGTCTGTCAGTCCGATCTCGGCACCGCAGCTATTGCATTTCACGTTTTCTGCCTCCATTCATATGGACCCCGGGGATGGAGTTAGTGGTCCATTTTTGCAAAATGGACCACTAACTCCGTCCCGGGGGTTCATTAATATGCGTCGAGAAAGTGGTGTCTTTCTCCGTCCTTCTTATAGGCTATGATGGTACTTAAGTTGACGTTCTCCACGCTCTTAAAGATATTGGATTCTATATATGGGTTGGTCTTTTTCAGCTCCGCGATCAGCTTCTTGGTCTCCAGGCGTTTCGATGCGGTTTCCTCATCCTCCTCTCCGCCGGAGCAGGTGGCTGTGAAGTGACAGGCGCACCTAAGAAACTGCAGGTCGTTGTAGTCTCTCCATGCACAGATATCACTCTCGCGGATCAGATACAGGGGTCTGATCAGTTCCATCCCGTCAAAGTGAATGCTGTGAAGCTTGGGCATCATCGTCTGAATCTGTCCTCCCTGCAGCATTCCCATAAGAATCGTCTCGATCACGTCATCATAATGATGTCCCAGTGCGATCTTGTTGCATCCAAGCTCCCGGGCCTTGCTGTACAGATACCCGCGGCGCATCCTTGCACAAAGATAGCAGGGGTTTTTCTCACTGGTATCCACCGCATCAAAGATGGTGCTTTCAAAGACCGTGATCGGGATTCCGAGGGCCTTTGCATTGCTTTCGATCAGTTCCCGGTTTTCCCGGTTGTAGCCGGGATCCATCACAAGAAACGTCAGATCAAAGCTGCACTTTCTGTGTCTTTGTATCTCCTGAAACAGCTTGGCCATCAGCATGGAATCCTTACCGCCGGATATGCAGACAGCAATATGATCCCCCTCGCTGATCAGCTGATAATTCTTGCAGGCCTTTGCAAACGGGGTAAAAAGCTGTTTATGAAACTTTTTGCGTATGCTTTCCTCTGCCCTATGCTGTTTTTCTTCCTGTGTGATCTTGCTCATATGACTTACTGTACTCCGTTTTTCTGTCTCTGCCAAAGCCGGATTAGTTCCATTATACACAGTCTGCGGATAAACAGCAAAAAATCTGTATTCCCTTACACGACTGCTGCATCCTCACCGGATCCCGGTGTATGGATCCTGCCAAGATAGATGCCGTAAACGATCGAGACGATGATCGTTGCCCCGATGTAGATCCAGTCGATCAGCTCATTCTCCCCACCGATCACGGACAGGGCATCGATCAGGGAATGTGCTGCGATACACGGGATGATACTGCCGCTTTTATAGCAGACCATCGTCAGGATAAATCCCCAGCCGATGGCAAACAGGATCTGCACGATCGTTTCAAAGCCGGCCTGTCCCGTAAACAGATTGACAATATGACCGATCCCGAATGTCAGTGCACTGACACTGATTGCAACAGCCGGCCGATTCTCTCCAAGCATAGCCCGAAGCAAAAATCCCCGGAAGATCAATTCCTCAACAACGCCAACCAGTATCATGGACAAAAGCGCACAGAAAAGGGATGCGCCATGATAGGAGATGGAAAAACCGTCCCAGATGTTCCCCGTGGCCAAAACCCACATCGGAATGAAAAACAGGTAACTTTTCGTGTTCTTCGGCCATCCGGCCAGGCCGTATTTTTCTTCCAGATGATGCCTCTTGATAAATGCGAGGATACCAACCGAAAACAGGAGCAGTCCCACAAGCATATAGACGCTGTCAATCCCGTAGTTTCCTTTGATCGTACCCAAAATAATACAATACGCGACAATCCAAAGAATTGCAAACACTATTTCCTTTTCTTCATACAGCTTTTTCATATCAAACCCCTTTCCGAACCGGATCCGCGCCGGATGCGATCGTACCGGTCCCAAACACGTACACATTCTCCAGCATCTTCCTGCACTGCTCTTCATCATACTCCATGGAATTGTTGGCAAGCAGGCTTGCCATGCCATGCGCCACACAGAAAAACATCAAAAACAGCTCCCTTGCCTTCTCAAGCTCTACCCCAAGTCCTGCCGCCATGATCCCCATGATCCCGGAAAGACCGGGATCTGAGAAAAGCGCCGAGATATCTTTACCTCCGAACTGATTCGTCTGGAACAGAAACCGGAACAGATTCTTTTCCTCCTGACCGAACCTGACATAGTTAAGCCCCAGAGCCAGCATCGGGTTTTCATCCGTTTCCTTTGGCATGATAAACATGGTATGATATTCGTCCGCGATCTCATAAGCCGCCTGCCGGATCTCATCCATTGTCTTAAAGCTGTAGAGCACCGGCTGGGTGGAGCATCCCAGATACTCCGAAACAGTTCTGGCATTCAGGTTTTCATGGCCCTTGGCCCGGATCACCTCAAACGAGCCTTGGGCGACCATCTTTTTTGTGACCTTTACTTTCGGTGGCATTGTCCTCTCCTTTTCATTTATAATCTATGTTATATAATCTATATTATATATAAAATTGTCCTGTGTCAAGTAACATTCCCATTCCTGCAAGCACAGCACGCACTTGACGGCCTGATCGCACAAAAAAAGAACCGGTCACCCGATTCTTCTTTGCTGTCAAACGACTGCATCAGGACTGATCCTTCCAGGAAACAACCGTATAGCCCAGGTTTTCAACCGCTTCCCTGATCTTGTCCGTATCCGGATCCGCTTCAAATTTGATCACAGCCCTGCCTTTTTTCCCTTCCACCTTCGCACTGATGCCGTCTATGGAGTTTAGTACGTTATG
>JAILHW010000206.1 GCA_024695605.1 Lachnospiraceae bacterium
GGATCCCGTCGGAGGTAAAGAGGCAAAGCTTCAGGATTGCCGAAGGATCGACATCGGATGCGAACATGGACACATCCGCACGTGCATAAACCTCTGACAAAAGAGCGGTGTAGCCATCCATATTTTCCGCCAGCTTATCGACGAGCTCCTGATCGTTTTCCCGAAAGGCCCGCTGAATGAACAGTGTCATGTAAGGGTAGTAGCGGATGATCTCGCGCTTGGCCTTTTCCATATGGCGCTGTAGCTCGAAAAAGTCCATCCCGTTTTTGGGGATACTGCGGTCATACTCCATCCTGACATAGCGGGTAGAGTACTCATACACATACAGGTAAAGCCCTTCCTTGCTTCCGAAATAGTGAAAGAGCAGGCCCTTTGAAATGCCGGCCTCCCTGACGATGTCATCGGTGCTGGCTTTTTTATATCCGTTCTCCGCAAATAGCTTGCAGGCTGCGTTGATGAAACGGTCCTGTTTTTCTCTGGTCAGATCAAAAAATCTTTCGTTCATGAAATCCACCTCTTTTTCCATTCTAGCATTTCACCTTTGATGGTGCAAATTATTTGCGGATTTTTTTGTGAAAGGAGCAAAAATACAGGTGGAAAACAGGGTAGGTCTGTGATAAAATGAGTTCGGTTTTGAATCACCATTTGTGAGATATCAAAAAGGAGGAAATTATGAAAGAGAAAGAAGGAATTGTTGACGCAAGGCAGCTTGGAATCCCGAAGATGCTGCTGCTGGGAATCCAGCACATGTTTGCCATGTTCGGTGCAACCATCTTGGTGCCGATCCTGGTAAATACCTATTTTGAGGGCGAAGGTCTGAGCGTGCAGGTAACACTGATCTGTGCAGGACTTGGAACCCTGTTTTTCCACCTCTGTTCCAAGTTTAAGGTACCCGCATTTTTGGGTTCGTCTTTTGCATTTCTCGGCGGCTTCGCAACAGTTGCAAATTTGGACACCGGAATTTTCGCAGGAATGTCCATGGGAGAAAAGCTCCCCTACGCCTGCGGCGGTATCGTAGTAGCAGGTCTTTTGTATCTGGTGCTTGCACTGATCATTAAGCTGGTTGGTATTCAGAAGGTAATGCGCTTTTTGCCTCCTGCAGTAACCGGACCCATCATCATTTGCATCGGTCTTTCACTGGCACCTTCCGCAGTAAGCAATGCATCTACGAACTGGCTTCTGGCTGTCATCGCTTTGGCAGTTATCATCATATTCAATATCTGGGGCAAGGGCATGTTCAAGATCATCCCCATCCTCATGGGCGTTGTCATTTCTTATGTAGCAGCACTGATCATGCATTTCGCAGGCCTGACCAATCCCGACGGAAGCGCCATCCTGGATTTCACATCCATGGCATCCTCTTCGGTGGTAGGTCTTCCGCCTTTTATCCTTTGCAAATTTGACCTGACTGCAATTTTGGTTATGGCACCCATCGCCATCGCTACTATGATGGAGCACATCGGTGATATCTCTGCCATTTCCGCAACGGTTGGACAGAACTTCATTCAGGATCCCGGTCTTCACAGAACCCTGATCGGTGACGGTCTTGCAACCTCCCTTTCCGCAGCATTCGGTGGTCCGGCAAACACCACCTACGGAGAGAACACAGGCGTTCTGGAGCTGTCCAAGGTGTATGATCCCAGAGTCATCCGGATCGCAGCCGTATTTGCAGTGATCCTCAGCTTCTTCCCGAAGGTAGCTGCTCTCATCGGTTCCCTTCCTTCCGCCATTATCGGTGGCGTCAGCTTCATGCTGTACGGAATGATCTCCGCAATCGGTGTGAGAAACGTGGTTGAGAACAAGGTGGATTTCACCAAGTCCAGAAACCTGATCATTGCTGCAGTGATTCTTGTCAGCGGACTGGGCTTTTCTGATGGACTGACCTTCACCATCGGTTCCGCATCCATTACCCTGACTGCACTTTCCATCGCAGCAATTTTGGGTATTATCTTAAATGCAATCCTTCCGGGCAATGATTATGAGTTCGGAAAAGATCTGCAGGGGGACAGAAATCGCGGGCTGGACATGAATCCTTTTGAGTCCAGAGAAAAGAAGAGCGAGGAGAAATAAATCGCATGGAGTACTGGGATATTTACGATCGCAATAAACAGAAAACGGGCCGCACGATGCAAAAGAACGACTGGCACATGAAGGATGGTGATTTTCACCTGACGGTGCTTGGAGTTCTTCAGAGAAAAAGTGACGGCAAGTATCTCATCACCCAGCGGGTGATGACAAAAGCCTGGGCTGCAGGCTGGTGGGAGGTTTCCGGCGGCGGTGTGATGGCCGGCGAATCCTCCGAGGAGGCGGTCAGACGCGAGGTGCGCGAGGAGACCGGAATCGATGTGACCGGATGGGAGGGCGGATATGTCTTTTCCTACAAGCGGGAAAACCCCGATGAGGGAGACAACTATTTCGTCGATATCTACCGGTTCGTCGGGGAGTTTGACGAGTCGGATATCACGATCCAGACCGAGGAGGCACAGGGCTTTCGGTTTGCTTCCCTGGATGAGATCAAAGAGCTGGCAGAGCAGGGGATCTTTTTGCACTATGACAGCATCAAACAGGTTTTTGCATAAAATATTTTTGATTTTTTATGAATAGTCCGTATTATTGGACTGTTTATCAGTATCATAAGAATAACGGTAACGCAGGGATAACTATCCGGATCATAGCAGGCTTTTGCAGCATCGATTTGGGTAGTTATCGTTTTCATAGCAAAGGAGACTGTATGAGCCTTCAGATCATCGCCGGACCCTCCGGCAGCGGCAAAAGTACATATGCATACGAGCGGATCATCAGACTTTCCATGGAGCATCCGGACAAGCAGTTTTTCATCCTTGTGCCGGATCAGTTTTCCATGAGCACCACCAGGGAGATCCTGCGCCTGCATCCCCGCCACGCCATCATGAACATCGATGTTTTGAGCTTTTCCAGACTGACTCACAGGATCGCTGATGAGGTGGGACAGAAGAGACGGGATGTTCTGGATGATACGGGCAAGAATCTGATTTTGAGGCGCGTGGCGCTTTCCATAGAGGATCAGCTGGGCTTTCTGAAGGGACGGATGAGACGCACCGGATATGTACATGAGGTAAAATCCCAGATCTCGGAGTTCTACCAGTATGATATTTCTCCGGTGCAGATCGATGAGATGATCCAAAAAAGCAGCGGCAGGGGCTATCTGCCTGCCAAACTGCGGGATCTGAAGCTGATCTATGAGGCCTTCGGAGCGTATATCCGGGAAAAATACATCACCACCGAGGAGGCCCTTCTGCAGCTTCGGGATGCGATCCCAAGGTCCGGTCTGATGGCGGGAAGCTATGTATTGTTTGACAATTTTACGGGCTTTACGCCCATTCAGAATCTGGCCATCCGGGAGATGCTGAGGGCCTGCGAGGAGGTGTCCGTGATCCTTTGCGCAGACGGTGAGCTGGAGACGGGGACGGACCGATTGTTTTCGCTGGCGCAAAAGACCTATGACAAGCTGATCGCACTGGCAGGCGAGGTGAAGACGCCTGTGCTTCCGACCTGTTATCTGACGGATAAAACACATTTTCGCTATGCGGGCAATGCACCTATGGCGTTTTTGGAAAAGGAGCTTTTGCGGTTTGGAAACCATACCTACCGTGGGCCGCAGGATGCCATCCGGATCTTTGAGGCGGTCAATGTAAGGCAGGAGGTACAAAACTGCTGCGCCGGGATCTGCAGGCTGATCCGTGAGGGCTATCAGTATCGGGATATTGCCATTGTCGCAGGGGATACCGAAGGCTATGGAGAGATCCTGAAGGAAGAGCTTACCAAATACCGGATCCCGTTTTATCTGGATGTCTCCAGAAGCGTTCTGCAAAATCCCCTCAGCGTATTCTTACGCTACGCGCTCAGAACGCAGTGTGAGAACTACTCCTATGACAGTGTGATGGGCATGCTGTCCAGCTTTATGACGGATCTGACTATGGATCAGATCGATCTGTTTGACCGGTATCTGACCAAAAGAGGCATCAGCGGAAAGCATCAGTTCTCAAAGCCTTTTGAGAGAGGGCAGGAGGCCCCGGAGGTCGAGCCGCTTCGGCAGATGCTCTGTGAGATGCTCACCCCCCTGCAAAAAGACTGCAAAACTGCCGGCGACTGGGCTAAGGCGCTGTATGAGATCTGCCTGCAGCAGCGGATGGAGGAAAAATGCCTTGCCATGGCAGAGCGCTTTGAGGCGCAGGGCGAGCCGTCTCTGGCCAAGGAATATGAGAAGATCTTTTCCCAGATCATGAAGGTGCTCGAGCAGATCCATGATCTGATCGGAGAGGATGAGCTTGGCTGCAGAGAGTTTCTGGAGATCTTTGAGGCGGGGGTTTCGGAGATCCGCATCGGGACCATTCCCCAGAAGGTGGACCAGGTGGTGGTCGGTGATATCACAAGAACCAGGCTGGACCGGGTCAGTGCGCTGTTTTTCCTGGGGATCAACGAGGGCAACATCCCGAAGAAAAATGCATCGGGCGGCCTGCTTTCGGATATTGAAAGGGAGTTTTTGAGCCAGAGCGGGATCGCACTGGCACCCGGTCCGAGGGAAAAGCTTTATGAGCAAAGACTGTATCTGTATCAGATCATGACCAAGCCGGCAGAAAGACTGTATCTGTCCTATGCACTTATAGATGCGGCAGGGAAGGGCATGATGCCCTCCTATTTGATCGGGAATCTGTTATCCCTGTACCCGGAGCTTCGGGTTGAAAGCACAGGCAGTGAGCTGTCTCTTGTAGCCGGTATTGCGACAAGAGAGGACGGACTGGATGATCTGGCAAGACTGCTTCGCCTGTATGCCGAAGGAAGGCAGCTTCCGGAGCTTACCGTTCTGTCCGCATTGTATGAGGACGATCGGATCGCGGCCGATCTGAAACGAAAAGCATTCTTCAGGTATGAACCTGCGTATCTGAAAAAGGAGACGGCCCTTTCCCTGTTTGAGAAAAACGGTACGGTCTCCAGACTTGAGATGATGGCGGGCTGCCGCTTTGCGCATTTTATCCGCTACGGTCTGCATCTTAAGGAAAAGCAGCAGTTTCGTCTGGAGGTCTCGGATCAGGGAAGTGTTTATCATAGGGTGCTGGAGCTTTTGATGCGCATGCTGAAGGAGAAGGGCATCCGGCTCGAGGAGCTTGAGGAGGAGCAGATACAGGTGCTTTTGCATGAGCTGATGGAGCAGGTGATCGCCGAGGAGGAGTTTCATGTGCTTTCGGCAAATAAGCGAAATGCGTTTCAGGCCCGTCAGATGGAGCAGCTTTTGCGCCGCAGCGTTGGCGGGATGCAGTATCATTTCCGGAAGGGAAGGTTTCAGCCGGTCTTCTTTGAGCACTTTTTCAAGGAAGATGACGTGCATCATATCAGGGGCGTGATCGATCGTATCGACCTGGCAGAAGGAGAGGATGGCAGGCTCTATGTCAAGGTCGTGGATTACAAGTCCGGCAAACGCGATCTGGATCTGACGCGCCTGTACTACGGCATTTCTATGCAGCTTCCGATCTATCTGTCCCGGGCGGTATCGCTTATGGAACAGGAGCACAGGGGAGCGGATATCAAGCCTGCGGCCATGCTGTACTACAGGCTGCAGGATCCGCTGGTCAAAGCGGAAGAGAAGGAGGATATCAGCGCAGCTCTCAGAAAGGAAATGATCTGCAGAGGCCTGTTTTTGGAGGATGACGAGGTGCTGCGGTTTCTGGATGCGGAGTTTGAAGAGAAGGGATATTCCGATGTGGTGTCCGTAAGGCGTAATGCGGATGGAAGTTTACGAGCAAACAGCCAGACGGCATCGGAGCAGGAAATGAAGAGCTATCTTGACTACGCACAAAAGAAGGCCGATGCCCTGCAGGAGGAGATCCAAAGTGGAGACATCGAGGTCAATCCCATCACCATCGGATCGGGAGACAATGGCTTTGACAGCTGTAAATATTGTCCGTATGCATCGATCTGCGGCTTTGATGAAAGCATTGACGGCTACTTTAAGAAGGCCTGCAAGAGCGTGGACGCCGGAGCATTTGCTGAGGGCAGAGTCACGGAGGGCAGAGTCACGGAGGATCATACAGAAGAGGATTAGAGTATGGAATATACGAAGCAGCAAAAAGAAGTGATCGAAACCAGGAATCGTGATGTTCTGGTTTCAGCGGGGGCGGGCAGCGGAAAAACGGCCGTCCTGACGGAGCGTATCATGTCGCGTCTGACGGATCCCAAGGATCCGGTGAGCATCGACAGGATGCTGGTTCTGACCTTTACAAGAGCGGCAGCGGCGCAGATGAAGCAGAGATTGCAGGACAAGATCGCTGCATATGTCAAGGCACATCCCGGCGATCAGATCATGAAGTATCAGGAAAGTCTTCTGCACAATGCGCAGATCACGACCATCGACAGCTTCTGTCAGTTTCTGCTGCGAAGCCATTATCATCAGGTGGGAGTGGATCCTGCGTTTCGGATCGCCGATCAGAGTGAAAGTGTGATCCTTGAGGATGAGGTGCTCAGAGAGGTTTTAGAGGAGGCCTTTGCAGAAGGTGCGGAGGACTTTCTGGATCTGGCAGCGGCACTCAATCCCAATGCAAGAGAGCTGGATCTGGAAAAGAGTATCCTGTCGCTGAGTCATTATGCTGCCTCTCATCCCTGGCCGGTACAGTGGATGAAGGAGCAGGTTTGCAGAGAGGAAGAGGACTATCTTAGGCAGCTGCAAAAAAAGCTTGCAAAGGATACGGCAGGGCAGCTGGAAAGCGTTATTTCCCTGACCGAAACCCTGGAAAAATCCGCCCTGCAGGATGCGGGTGCGCCGCATGAGTATGCCCAGACCTTCCTGGCCGACCGGACGCAGCTGTGTAGCCTTAGGGAAAAGATCCTGGAAGCGGCGGATGCAAAGGGCGAAGCTTACGCGCCTTATGAAGCCATCCGGGAAGCCTTTGCAGCGCTTAGCTGGGCGCGGCTTGCACCCCTCAAAAAGGAGACCAAAGCCGTCATGGATGAGGCGCTTCAGGAAGTGTTTAAGAAAACACGGGAGGCCTATAAAAAATCCGTTAAGGAGCTGGGAGATCAGTTTGCTCCTTCCGCAGCTGATTTCGTTGAGACGGAGAGGTCGGCAAAGAAGCTGACGGACGCTCTGCTGTTGATCACGATCCGGTTTAGTGAAAGGCTCCTTGAGAGAAAGAAGGAGCGCAATCTGTTCAGCTTTCCCGATATTGAGCATCTTGCATTGGAAATTCTGTATCAGGACGGAAAGGAAACCGAAACGGCGAGAGTCTATCGGGAGTATTTCGAGGAAGTGATGGTCGATGAGTACCAGGATTCCAATGAGGTGCAGGAGATTTTGCTGCAGACCCTGGCCAAGCAGATACCGGGCAGGCATGACCGCTTTATGGTGGGAGACAAGAAGCAGAGCATCTATCGGTTCCGGATGTCCAGGCCCGAGATCTTTACGGAGAAGTATGAAAGCTACCGGCAGGAGAATGAGGATCATAAGCTGATCCTTCTGAGCAACAATTTCCGTTCCCGTGATGAGGTCATAGACAGTGTGAACGGGATCTTTTCGCGGATCATGCGAGAAGAGATCGGCGGTGTGAATTATGATGCCGACGAGGCACTGATCCGGGGCGGCACCTTCTGCGAGATCCCGGCAGATCAGTCTTCGGGGGATGCATATCGAAGAGAGACGGAGCTTTTGCTTTGCGAGAACGATCAGAGCGGTTTGGAAAAACGGAATCTGGAGTTTGCCGTTATCGCGGAGCGGATCCGGAAAATGGTCGGACACTTTTTGGTGGAGGATGGAAACGGGGGCCTTCGCCCTCTTGCATACAGGGATATCGTGATCCTGCTCCGCAGTACCAAGAATATCGCGGGCGCCTTGAAGGAAGCGCTGGAGCAGGCAGGGATCCCGGCACACGGAAGCGTCAAGGGAGACTTTTATCAGGTCCGGGAGATCGCAAGGCTTTTGGATCTTTTGCGCGTTTTGCAGAATCCTTACTATGACATTCCGCTGGTTGCGGCGCTGAAGAGTGAGTTTTTCAATCTGAGCGACGAGGAGCTGGCGACGATCCGCCTGTTTGATCAGAAGGCAAGCTTTTATGAAAGCCTGCAAAAGGCCGCTGAGGATGACAGTCCGATAGGAGAGGTGGCAAAGCGAGTGCAAAAGGAGATTGCATCGCTGCGGGAGCTTTCGGGGTATCTGTCCGTTACGCAGCTTTTGCAGGAGATCCTGCGCAGGTTCCATTACCGGGAGCAGCTTTTGGCACTTCCGCTCGGGGAGCAGCGTGCAGCGAATGTGGATCTTTTGCTGCAAAAGACAGTGGATTTTGAACAGACAGGATTTAGTGGCCTGTTTCAGTTTATCCGCTATGTGGATACGCTTGCCGAGCGGGATGCGGATGAGAGTTTTCCGGATACCCTTTCCGAGACGGCGGATGTGGTGCGGATCATGTCAATCCACTCCAGTAAGGGACTGGAGTTTCCCGTGGTCTTTCTGGCAGCCTGTGACAAGCAGTTTAATAAAGAGGATCTCAAAAAGATCTTTTTGATGGACCTCAAGGAGGGCGTGGCAGGAAGGATGATCGACACGAAGCGCCGGATCAAGGGTACATCCTTTGGAAGAAATCTGATCAAGAGCCGGCTGGTCCGGGAAAGCTATGGGGAGGAGATGCGCCTTTTGTATGTGGCGGCAACCCGTGCAAAGGAAAAGCTCATCTTTACGGCTACCGCCAAGGATACGCAGAAAAAAGAGTCTGCGTTCTCCTACCTGTCGAAGCAGAATCTGACGGATGGCAAAATTCCCTTAAGACTGCTGGAACAAAGTGACAACTATCTGGATCAGCTGCTGCTTGCGTACAGACTGGATCAGAGCATCTTTCTGCAAAGGATCATAAAGGCGGAGGATGTGGATTTTCAGGCGCTTTTGGGTAGCAGTGCAAGCCCTGAGCGGGAGGAGGAGCTGGAAGGCCTTCTTGACTGGGAGACGCAAAAGAAGGACTGCCTGACAGGCAGGCTGGGAGAGGATGCAGGCAGGCTGTACGAAAGCCTCAGGGACAGGTTTTCGTTTGTCTATCCTTATCAGAATCTGGAACAGCTGTATGCAAAAACCAGCGTTTCGGAACTGAAGCATGCCGCGATGGAAGAGGAGGGCGTGCAGACAGAGTTTGAAACGGACAAGGAGCAAAAGCATTACATCCCATCCTTTGCAGGAAGCGGGGAGAAGGCCGGCGGGACCAGAAGAGGTACGGCCTATCACCGCGTCATGGAGCTTTTGGATCTTGCAGCGTGTGTAAAGGCGGTTTCGGAAGCGAAGGCAAACGAAGGCGCGGAGGATGCAAAACAAAATGCAAAACAGAATGCGGAGAGCTTTATCAGAGAGCAGATCGAAGAGATGATTCGCGTAGAAAAGATCGAGAGAGAGGATGCAGAGCTGGTATCCGTTTCCGGGATCATGTCCTTTCTTGCATCAGACTGTGCAGGGCGAATGGCAAGGGCGCAGGAAGCAGGGAAGCTATACCGTGAGCAGCCCTTTATCATCAATATTGAAGCCAGTCTCGTAAATCCCGGGGTGCCCGCAGAGGAGAGCGTGATGATCCAGGGAGTGATCGATGTCTGCTGGGAGGAGGATGGGAAGCTTTATATCCTCGACTATAAGACGGACCGGATCGATTCCATGCAGGCGCTGTATGAGCGCTATCATACGCAGCTTGCCTACTACAAGCGCGCGTTGGAGCAGGCCACAGGGAAGGAGGTTGCAGGACTGATCCTGTACTCGTTCCATTTGCATGAGGAAGGCGTGTATCCGGAATAGAGGAGTGCAGTCTGCAATAGAGGAATGCAACCTGCCAAAAGTTAGCGGGCGCTAACTTTTAAACGCTCCGCGGATCCTCCAGCGCATTTAGCATCTTCTCTGCGATCCTGGTCGTTTCGATGTTCAGGATGCAGGGGTAGTTCAGGGCTGCATGCAGCCAGATCTGTTCCTCGTAAAAGTCCCGGATGCCGTGGAAATAGGTGGCAAGCTCGAGGCAGATCTCTGCACAGCCCTCTACCTCCAGGGTGACGGCACGAAGCGCATATTTAAAGAAGTTGGATACATCGCCCTTGCTGTGGTAGGCACGTGCCAGCACACAGTAGGCCTCCAGGCACGAGTCGGTGGAGCGTGTCTCATCCTTGACGGACTGTTCAAAGAAGGGTATGGCTCTTAGAAGGTTGGCTTTATCGCCGGCGATCAAAAGCTCCTTGGCATACAGGGTATGCAGCCTTGCATCCAGATACAGGCCGTCGGCATACATTTTTTCAAAGGCCTGCAGATCTCTTGAGGCATGAAAGCCCGTGGGCTTGTGAATGATCTCGATCTCGCTGTCATAGATCACGGGCTGCAGAGATACGGCCTCGTGAATGGGATTGCGCCAGGTAAAGGTGCGGACCCGTTTGTAGAGCTTGGGACGCAGCTCCCTGTCGTAGTTGTAGATCGTATTGAATTCCATCTGGTTACAGTAGTACATCTGGACGATATCGATCTCGGGAAGCAGGCCCTTTTTCAGAAGGGCAAAGCGTTCATGGTTTTCCCGGTCGATGATCTCATCTGCATCGGCGCAGTAGATGTACTGGGCGGATGCTTTGGAAAAGGAATAGTTACGGGCATCGGCAAAGCTGCCGTTCCATTCAAAGTCATAGATCTTGTCGGTGTATCGCCGGGCAATTTCCTTGGTGGAGTCGGTGGAACCGGTATCCACGATGATGATCTCATCCATCAGATCGGCGATGGAGTCAAGGCATCTTGCCAATACTTTTTCCTCGTTTTTAACGATCATACAAAGACTGATTGTGATCATGAAAAGCACCTCCTTTTCCTTATCCGGCTTACCCTTACTATACCTTTTTTACAGGGGCAAGGCAAGAAAATTCAAGGTTTTCTTGACAAAAGAGAATGCTTTGTGTATAGTGATATCCGACGCTGGGGGAGCCGGAGGTGAGTGCTTCGGCTGAGAGAGGATGACCGATACCCTTTTACCTGATCAGGATAATGCCTGCGAAGGGAAGCTATGATACATGACCGGCCCTGTGCCGCTTTGGATCTCCCTGCGTAATTTTTTCGAGGGAGGTTTTTTTTATGAGCTACTTTTTTAACTACTACGCAGAGGACGGCTACTATGAGATGACAAAGCCCGGCCTTGTGGTCATGGCGCTTTTGATCGTGGTGGCGATGCTTCTGACCATCTTTGTTGCGGACAGAAAGCAAAGGACAGAGACGGGCAAAAAGATCAGCCCCAGACAGCTTGCCTTCTGCGGCGTTTCTCTGGCACTTGCCTTTGTGATCTCTTCGGTACCCTTTTTGAAGTTTCATATGCCCTACGGCGGATCGGTAACCCTCTTTACCATGTTCATGATCTGCTATACCGGTTATCTGTACGGTGCAAGGGTAGGACTGCTGACGGCATTTGCCTATAGTATGCTGCAGTTCTGGGGCGGTACCTCCTATATTCTGTCCCCCTTCCAGGTCTGCTGTGATTATCTGTTCGCCTTTACGGCACTGGGCATCGCAGGTCTTTGGATGGGCAAAAAGAACGGAATGACCATCGGCTATATCGTAGGGTGTCTGTTAAGAGGACTGTTTCATACCATCGGCGGGTATCTGTACTGGATGGATTATATGCCGGAGAATTTTCCCGCAAATCTGGCAAAGCTGTATCCCGTGATCTACAACTATTCCTACATTCTTGTAGAGATGGTTCTGACGGTGATCGTGATCAATCTGCCGCCTGTCAAAAAGGCGCTTGGACAGATCGCTAAAACGGCGAAGGGTTGATCCCTTCGCCGTTTGGCATTACATCCTGATCGAGTTTTTCGGCTGTCCGTTTTTTTGCTGTGCCATCTGCTGTACCTGCTGCAGATCCTCTTCGGGAACGGGGCGTTTTCCCTCGCCCTCGATATAGTAATCCACGAGC
>JAILHW010000241.1 GCA_024695605.1 Lachnospiraceae bacterium
GGGAAGTCCCAGAGCCTCCATCTCCTTTGCGGTGCCTGCAAATGCGATGAGCTTCTCCTCAAAGGACAGCTTTGCAACCGCCGCGCGGGCCTGCTTTCTGTGCTGGGTTAGATCCCTTTCGATGTATCGCTTCATATGTACCCCCTGGATGTATTTCATTTTTCCGCTTATGCAGTCATATCGTAGGCGTCGCTGGCGGGAGGTGGCGTGGTACACTTCCCGGATGCGGCGCAAGCCCGTCAGATGGATGAGATTCTTGAAACCGCAGCTTGCCACCATCAGGGAGAATCGCACACGGATGTGCGATTCAGGGCCCACAGTGCCCGGATGGCATTTGGGCCCGACCCGTGTATAGAGTAAATCACAGGCCTGCGGTTTCTTAGAAGCTCACCATATGGCGGAAAGCAACCGGGAAGTCCGTACCCGCACCGTAGCCGGCGACATTCAATATCGTAATGAAGTAGATCATAGGATGGCCACCGCATGCCGGTTCACATGACAGCAAATATTGACTGCCACCGGCAGGCCGGCGATGTGGGTCGGATAGGTATTGATGTTCACGGCCAGTGCGGTGGTAGTGCCGCCAAGGCCCGCAGGTCCGATCCCCAGCCTGTTGATGCGAGAAAGCATTTCCTCCTCGAGTGCTGCGATATGAGGCAGCTTTGATCTTTGCGTCAGGTCTCTTGTCAGGGCCTGCTTGGCAAGCAGGGCACACTTCTCAAAGGTGCCGCCGATGCCGACACCCACGACCATGGGCGGGCAGGCATTGGGACCTGCATCCCGAACCGCCGTCAGAATGGCCTCCTTGACGCCTTCTATGCCATCTGCGGGCTTGAGCATAAAGATGCGGCTCATATTTTCACTGCCGAAGCCCTTGGGTGCGACCGTAATCCTGATCTGATCGCCGCTTACGATCTCTGTATGCAGGATCGCCGGTGTATTGTCCTTTGTATTTTCCCGAAGCAGCGGGTCCGAGACCACGCTTTTTCGAAGATATCCGTCCACATACCCCTTGCGAACGCCTGCATTTACAGCCTCCGTCAGATCACCGCCCTCGATATGCACATCCTGGCCGATCTCCAGAAAAACCACAGCCATTCCGGTGTCCTGGCAGATGGGGATCATATCCTCTCCTGCGATCTTAAGATTTTCCTGCAGCTGGGACAGTACGGTGCATCCCACCGGGGATTTTTCCTCCCCTGCGGCGCCCTGCAGGGCCTGCTCCATATCCGGTGTTAAAAAGTGGTTGGCCCTGATACAAAGCTCTGCTACCGTATCCGTGATCCTTTGGGCATCTATTGTTTTCATTGATACTACATTCTCCCTTATCGTTTCAAACATCGAGCTGTTTTACAGCGTGTATATCTCTCATCCTTCATCCGGCGGCAGGTGCTCTGCCAGGAAGGCATCGATCTTCGGCTTCATCTCCTGATAGGTTGTAAACTGCATCGCATAAAAGCCGTATTCTCTGGCTCCCGCCACATTGATGAACCGGTCATCCAGAAACAGGCACTTCGAAGGCTCAAGGTCATAGGCCTTTGCCAGCCTGTCATAGATCTGCAGATCCGGCTTGAGCAGCTTGACGTCGCAGGAATAGATCCCGCCGTCCATCAGCCTTGTAAATACCAGGGCCTCCGGTTTTTTGCGGATCAGGTAATGCGAATAGTTGGATAAATACAGCACCCGGTATCCCTTTTGCTTCAGCTCCCGGATCCAGTCCTCAGTATAGGGAAACAGCTCCAGGGTCTCTCCCAGTCTATCATAAACCTCTTCTGCGATCGCCTCATAGCCCTTGCAGGCATCGACCAGCTCCCTGTGAACGGTTTCTTCGGCAAAGGCGCCCCGATCCATTTCCTTCCAAAGCTCATCCTCCCAGAAAACCTTATTTAACAGGCGGATCGCCTCCTCGTCCTGTACGGTTCGTTTCACAAAGGAGGGCCAGTCAAAATCCACCAGCACGTTTCCGATATCGAAGATGATTGTGTTCATAGCTGTTTCCTGTCTTTTTTTCTCTTTCTTTTCTGCTTCCGAAGGCTATGACCGATCCGGTCTTATCAAAGGTCGGATACCGATCCGCAGAAGATCGGCATGCCGTTGGTGTCACAGATCATATAGACAAAGGGCACCTTACAGCAGAAGTTGTAAACCGGTTTTTTCGGCGGATTCATCACGGCCGTTGCCTTGTTTACGATCTCCGTTACCGCTGCCGCCTCGGTTCCCTCCTCATCGACCTTGATCTTGGTCCTTTGGGTGATGGAGCTGACACAGAGGGGCTCCTCCACGATCTCGGTGATCCCGGCAGAGCCTCCGAAGAGACCGGAAAGGCCCTGGCTGTTCATCAGCTCTTCCAGGCTTAAGGTCACATCCGTCTCAAAGGTGGGAAGGGAAAGATTGACCACGTTGTAGGTCTGCCCCTGCCGAAGCTTTTTCAAAAATCTTCGTTTGTAGGCCGCACTTTTTTTGTTCCACTGCTTCACACCCTGAATCGAGGTTTTCTTCTTCGGCAGGATCAGGTACATTTCCGCCCGGTTTTCCGAATAGCGGCCATCCTCTGTCTTGAAGGAATAGGGAAGGATGATGCCCCGAAAATGCTTATCCTCATAGTACCGGATCTTTTCATCAAAGCTCTGGCGCATCATGGGAACCTTTTTGGTCTTGCCCTTTGCGTTTGTAAACTTTTTCTTTTTGGTCTTCTCCTTCTTGAAGGGGTATCTCCATTTCCCCTTGAAGTAGGTAATGTTCATCAGATCCACGGCCGTCTCTTCATCTGCCTGGGACTCATAATCCGGTAAAAAGCCGTTGGTGGCTTCAGACACCGCCTGTTTGATGAGCTTTTTTTCTTCGGCAAGGTGATTGCGAAAATCCGCGGTCCTTGCGGTGATGGGATAGCTGCCCTCCACCCGCTCAAGGAATGCGCTCTTTAAGCCTTCCTTGCCGGACATGGATTTATCAACGAGTAAAAGGTCCGTGGTTTTGAAGGTCGTTTCATATCCGTAGTCCGTTTTGGACAAAAAATCCCGGTTCTGGGCATTCAAAGTCTCGAGTGAATCCGCGCCCAAAACGGAAAGGAGCTTGTTGTAATTTGGTGAGGACGGGGAAAGGCCGTTGGCCAGCACCGAAAGGGCAGCGCAAAGTCCGTAGGTGGAATATGCCGTATTTTTATCCCGGGGAAAGGCCTTGGCATGCTCAAAGCTCAGATCCAATACCGCCCTTGCATAGGAAGAAAGGGAATCCTTTTCCTCGTTGGCTGCATATTCTGTCTGCATCACAGGCTCACCCATGGCTGATAAGGGCGATGCGACCGTCATCATCAGGCCCAGAAACAGGGCTGTCAGTCTTTTGGTTTTTCGCTTCATTGATCCTGCCTCCTTTCCACAGGCAATGCCCCTCACTGGTTAGAAAGAAAATCCACCCGCCTTCCTCCCAGAAAGCGGGTGGGTAAAAGCTTATTCGGCGCTCTTTTTTACGGTTCTCTTTTTCGGCAGCGTCACCTTGTCCAGATGCCAGATCTCATCCACATACTGCTGGATGGTACGATCGGAGGTAAACTTGCCGCTGTGTGCGATGTTCAGGATCGCGGAACGTGCCCAGCCGGTC
>JAILHW010000009.1 GCA_024695605.1 Lachnospiraceae bacterium
GTTAAAAGACATCTCCAGAACCCAGCTTTTGACAAACCTGAACAATTTCTTTATCCGTCAGCGCTACGATACCATTTCGGGCCAGTAAAAAGGCGGAAAATTCACAAAATCCCTTATTTACCAAGGGAAGGGTTTGTGGTAAAATATCAAAGATTGCTTTGGACCATGTTTGCGGTGGTTTGAAGAATAGAAATTACGAAAGAACAAAAGCAAGGAGAAGAGAAATGAAGGAGTTAATGCTTGGTAATAAGGCATTCGCCCGCGGGCTTTACGAAGCGGGCTGCAGCTTTGTTTCCAGTTATCCCGGAACGCCCAGTACCGAGGTGACGGAGGAAGCGGCAAAGTATGACGAGATCTATTGTGAATGGGCACCCAATGAGAAGGTTGCTATGGAAGCGGCGTTTGGTGCATCACTGGCCGGACGGCGTGCATTTTGCGGGATGAAGCACGTGGGACTGAATGTTGCGGCAGATCCCTTATACACCATGTCCTATACCGGCGTAAACGGCGGCGTTGTGATTTGCGTGGCAGATGATGCAGGCATGCATTCCTCCCAGAATGAACAGGATTCCAGACACCATGCCATCGCCTCCAAGGTTCCGATGTTAGAGCCTTCGGATTCCGCCGAGGCCCTTCGCTTTGCCAAGCTGGCCTTTGATCTTTCCGAGGAATACGATACCCCGGTGATCATGAAAATGTGTACCAGAGTGGCGCATTCCCAGTCCATCGTAGAGCTTTCCGACAGGATCGTTCCCGAAAGAAAGGCGTATGAGAAAAACATTCCCAAGTATGTTATGATGCCGGGCAATGCCATCAGACGGCATCCCTTCGTAGAGGAGCGCACCGAAAAGCTGCGCGCCTGGTCGGAGACCTCCGATATCAACCGGATCGAGTGGGCCAGCAGCGGGGATAAGAGTCCTGTGGGCCGCCGCGTGGGTATCATCACCTCCTCCACCAGCTATCAATATGTGAAGGAAGCCTTCGGCAATGCGGTTTCGGTTCTGAAGCTCGGTATGGTAAATCCCCTTCCGGAGAAGCTGATCCGGGAGTTTGCGGAAAAGACGGATGTGCTGGTTGTTGTGGAAGAGCTCGATCCCATCATCGAGAACCATTGCAAAGCACTGGGACTTTCCGTTCACGGAAAGGACCTGCTTCCCATCTGCGGAGAGTTTTCCCAGAATCTTCTGCGGGACTTCTTAGGCGGTCTGATCTGGGGTCATGATGCTGACAGAGATCCGAGCCTGAAGGTAGCGGATCAGATCCCCATGCGTCCGCCTGTTATGTGTGCAGGATGCCCGCACAGAGGTCTGTTCTATACGCTGAGCAAGAATAAATGCACCGTTCTGGGAGACATCGGCTGCTACACCTTAGGTGCGGTAGCGCCCCTTTCCTCCATCGATATGACGCTCTGTATGGGAGCCTCCGTCAGTGCGATCCACGGCTACAACATCGCAGGCGAGGGAGAGAATGAGAAAAAGACCGTTGCGGTGATCGGCGATTCCACCTTTATGCATTCGGGTATGACGGGACTTGCCAACATCGCCTACAACCAGTCCAATTCTACGGTGATCATTCTGGATAACTCTATTACCGGTATGACGGGACATCAGCAGAATCCCACCACCGGGTACAACATCAAGGGAGATCCGGCAGGAAAGATCGACCTGGAAGCGCTGTGCAGATCCATGGGCTTTGAGCGTGTCAGAGTGGTAGATCCCTATGATCTGAAGGCATGTGACGTTGCCATCAAGGAAGAGCTGGCAATAGAGGCACCTTCCGTGATCATTTCCAGACGGCCCTGTGCCCTTTTGAAATACGTCAAGCACAATCCGCCGATCAAGGTCAACAAGGACAAGTGTGTCGGCTGCAAGTCCTGCATGAAGATCGGATGTCCTGCCATTTCCATGAAGGACGGCAAGGCACAGATCGACACAACGCTCTGCGTAGGATGCGGTGTTTGTGAGCAGCTCTGCCCGATGGGTGCGTTTGAATCTTGTCAGAATAAGGAGGCCTGAAATGGAAACGAAAAATGTAATGATCGTAGGAGTCGGCGGTCAGGGTTCCCTTCTGGCCAGCAAGCTGTTGGGGCGTCTTTTGCTGGACGCCGGATATGATGTAAAGGTATCTGAGGTACACGGTATGTCACAAAGAGGAGGTAGCGTGGTGACCTATGTAAGATACGGTGATAAGGTATTTTCCCCTGTCATCGATGAAGGCGAAGCGGATTTCATCGTTTCCTTCGAGCTTCTGGAGGCTGCCAGATGGCTGCCCTACTTAAAGAAGGACGGACAGATCGTGACCAATATCCAGCAGATCGATCCGATGCCGGTGATCACGGGTGCAATGGAGTATCCGGAGGATCTGGTGGAAAAGATGAAGGCCACGGGAGCTAAGGTGGATGCGCTCGATTGTCTGAAGCTGGCAGAAGAGGCCGGCAGTGCCAAGGCGGTGAACATCGTATTGATGGGACGTCTTTCCCATTACTTCGATCTGCCCGAGGAGGCATGGCAGAAGGCAATAGAGACGATCGTTCCGGCAAAGTTTTTGGAGATGAACAAAAAAGCCTTTGAGCTGGGGAAAAATGCGTAACTGAAAACAAAACCAAGCGAGGGGAGGGTCCGTCGGACCTGTATCATGCGAGGGGGAGGAGGACAAAAACAAAGTGGGACAGTATTTTCAACCGGAAATCGAGTGTGCTTCGAGAGAAGAGATCGTAGCCATTCAGAACAAAAAGCTTATTGAGCAGGTAAAGCACGTTTGGGAAAACGTACCTTACTACAGAAAGAAAATGGAGAAAAAGGGCGTAACCCCCGATGATATCAAATCCATCGAGGATCTTCACAAGCTGCCCTTCCTATCCAAAAAGGATCTGCGGGATGCCTATCCTTATGGATTGATGGGCGTACCCAAATCAGAGTGTGTCAGGATCCATTCCACTTCCGGAACCACCGGAAAGAGAGTGGTGGCGTTTTACACCCAGGGAGATATCGATCTTTGGGAGGAGTGCTGCGCCAGAGCCATTGTGGCAGCGGGCGGCAGCAAGGATGATGTTTGCCAGGTATCCTATGGCTTCGGCCTTTTCACCGGCGGTGCCGGACTCAACGGCGGCAGCCACAAGGTAGGATGTCTGACCGTGCCCATTTCTTCCGGAAATACCGAAAGACAGATCATGTTCATTCAGGATCTGCAGGCAACGATCATCTGCTGTACGCCCAGCTATGCGGCATATCTGGGTGAGAGTATGAGAGAAATGGGGCTTGGCCCGGATGATATCCCCTTAAAGGCGGGGATCTTCGGCGCGGAGGCTTGGAGCGAGGAGATGCGCCGTGATATCGAGAAGACCCTGGGGATCAAGGCCTATGATATCTACGGACTGACAGAGCTGTCCGGACCGGGCGTATCCTTTGAGTGCAGCGAGCAGACCGGTATGCATATCAATGAGGATCACTTTATTGCCGAGATCATCGATCCGGATACCGAGGAGGTATTGGAGGACGGACAGTGGGGTGAGCTGGTGTTCACTGCCATTGATAAAAAGGCATTCCCGATGATGCGCTATCGCACCAGAGATATCTGCAGACTGAGCCGGGAAGCATGCTCCTGTGGCAGAACCCATGTCAAGATGGAGAAGCCCAGAGGAAGATCCGACGATATGCTCATCATCCGTGGCGTCAACGTCTTCCCGTCCCAGATCGAGACGGTGCTGCTGGAGAATGGCTATCAGGCAAATTACCAGATCATCGTAGATCGTGTGAACAATACCGATACACTGGATGTGCATGTGGAAATGACGCCGGAAATGTTTACCGATAACGTTACGGATATCACCAAGGCACAGAATGAGCTGGTAGCGGGACTGAAGTCCATGCTGGGACTGAAGGCCAAGGTAACGCTGGTTGCACCCAAGAGCATCACCAGAAGTGAAGGAAAGGCAGTCAGAGTCATCGACAACCGTAAGATCTAAGCGGGCACAGAGAAAAGGAGGGTTATGGTATGAGCGTAAAACAGATTTCGATTTTTCTGGAAAACAAACCGGGAAAAATGTGTGAAATGACAGAGGTTCTGGCACAGAACAAGATCAATATGCGTGCGCTTTCTCTGGCAGAGACCGATGGCTTCGGGATCGTGCGTATCATCGTGGATGATGTGTACGAAGCCACCACCGTTTTAAAGGATGCCAGCTACATCAACAAGCTGACAAGCGTTGTGATCGTGGAGATCCCGGATGTACCGGGCGGCCTGAATCAGGTACTGAAGGTATTCGCAGGCGCTAAGATCAATCTGGATTATATGTATGCACTGGCAACGGAGACCGGAGAGCATGCCTATATGGTATTTCGTGTCAACGATCATAAGGCTGCAGAGGCAGCGCTTGAAAAAGCGGGGATCCGCGTGATCGCCCAGGAGGAGATTTCGACACTGTGATACGGTTTGCAGTTGAAAGTGTATTACTGGGGGCCGGTCTGGCAATGGACGCCTTTACGGTGTCCCTTGCCGACGGCCTGTATGCTCCCGATATGAAGAGATGGCAAAGAGTGAAGATCGCCTTCACCTTTGCTTTCTTTCAGTTTATGATGCCGCTGGTGGGATGGATTTTCGTGCACACCATCGCGCAGGTATTCACCGCTTTGCAGAGGTTTATCCCATGGATCGGCTGCGCTCTGTTATGGTTTGTGGGAGGAAAAATGATCCTGGAAGGCATCAAAGGCTGGAAAGAAAAAAAAGACCCGGAGGCAGGCGATACTGGTAATACCGGAAAGGAGAGCGCGGGGCAGGACAGATTTAGCGCGGCAACGCTTTTCTTGCAGGGCGTCGCCACTTCGATCGATGCGCTTTCCGTTGGAGTAGCCATTGCTGCCTACAGCGCGGCTAAGGCGATTGGGGCATCCCTGATCATCGGCGTCGTCACCTTTTTGATCTGCGGTGTCGGTCTTCGGATCGGCAGAAGGGTTGGTGTACATCTGGCGGATGAGGCGACTGTTTTCGGAGGGGTGATCCTGATCGGGATCGGAGTGAGTTTGTTTTTCTAAAGGGATTTAGGTAATACAAATACGATTTATGATTCACAGAATCCCACCGGGCATCTCGTAACCACGCGCTGCGCGCTTTACTGTCGCTGCGCGACCGGTTACTCGATGTAGGGTGGGATTTCTGCTTCGCAGATGCGATAAAAAAATGGGAGGCTTCCTTTATGCAAGCATAGGAACCCTCCCCCTTTTTTTATCTTCTGTGAATCATAAATCGTAGTAATAAGCAAACTCTACAGGATGCGGAATCTTCGAAATCTCCGAGGCGGTTTTGCTCTCTCTTGCGATGAGCTGGTCCAGAAGTCTTTGCGGGAAAACGCCGCCTTCGGTCAAATAGTCGT
>JAILHW010000095.1 GCA_024695605.1 Lachnospiraceae bacterium
CTGAAAGGAAAAGGTAAGGAAAAATGGCAGAATGGGTAGTAGTAGTAGATGATGATGTGGCAAACCTGAAAATGGCCGGTTTTATCCTGAGTAAAAAGAACATGCGCGTCAGCGCCCTGAAATCAGGAAGCGGACTTTTGGAATTCATCAAGGAAAACACGCCGGATCTGATCCTTCTGGACATTCATATGCCCCAGATGGACGGATTTGAGACCCTGAGAAGACTGCGGGAGATGCAAAAGGACAGAGAGGAAGAGGAGATCCCCGTCATCTTTCTGACTGCAGATGAGGATGAGGAAGCAGAGACCAGAGGTTTGCAGGCCGGGGCCGTGGATTTTATCAAAAAGCCCTTCGTACCGGAGGTTTTAACGCTGCGTGTCAAGCACATGATCGAGCTGATCCGTCTGCAGAGAAACCTGGCAAGCGAGGTGGAGAAAAAGACCAGGGAAAACGAAAGGCTCTCCCTGCACGTCGTAAAAACCCTGGCAAATGCCATCGATGCAAAGGATACCTACACCAATGGTCATTCCGGCAGGGTTGCGGAATACTCCAGGGAGATCGCAAGACGCTACGGCTATTCCCAGAAGCGCCAGGATTCCATTTATATGATGGGGCTTTTGCATGACGTTGGCAAGATCGGCGTACCAGATGCCGTGATCAACAAGCCTGCGAAGCTGACAGAGGAGGAGTTTGAGACCATCAAACAGCACCCCATCCTGGGCGCGCAGATTTTGAAGGATATCAAGGAGATGCCGGAGCTGGCAACAGGTGCCAGATGGCATCATGAACGCTACGGCGGCGGCGGGTATCCGGACGGACTTATGGGAGAGAGCATTCCCGAGGAAGCCAGGATCATTGCCGTGGCAGATGCCTATGATGCGATGACCAGCCGCAGGAGCTATCGTTCGGTGCTTCCGCAGGAGACGGTACGCAGTGAGATCGAAAAAGGAAAGGGCACCCAGTTCGATCCGGCCTTTGCCGAGATCATGCTGCAGATGATCGATGAAGATACCGAGTATCAGATGAGGGAGAGATAAGGATTCATGCATGACGCTTTGAAGGACACCGAGCTGTCCAGAACTTCCCAAATGGTGATCCTGGTCAGCTATACCGCCTTTTCCCTGATCCTGATCGGGGAATCCCTGCTGCTTGGCTGGGAAAAATGGGCACTTGTGCTGATGTCGCTTGCGCTGATCGGCGCCTGGATCATCCATATCCGGCAAAAGGTAGATCCGAATGTCAGACTTTGGATCTACTCTTTTATGATGATGGCAGTGTTTTTTTTCTATGGGATTCACCGCACCAGCTTATTTGATCTGGCGGGTGTGATGCTGGTGGTGATCATGATCTACACCATGACCGGAAAAAGAGCACTGGTTCTGCTGTGCCAGTTTACCTATTTTGTCACCTTTGGCTACGGACTGATCCAGTACTGGATCAGCGGTGAGCTGATCGATGCGCTGGTGATCACCAGATCCATGCTGCATATCGTGCTGATCATCATGGGCGGACAGATCGGCAGGATCATCATCGAAACCTGGAACAAGGTGCTGGAAAAATCCAGCAGCGAGATCAGGGAGCTCAAGGAGGCTACGGAGCGGCTGGATAACTTCCTTGCCAACGTATCCCACGAGATCCGTACACCGGTTAACGCCGTCATCGGTCTTTCCTCGGTTTTGAAAAAGGAAACGCTCCCGGCAGCGGCCACTGACAGCATCACTGCCATATCCAGGGCAGGTCACAGAGTTGCGGAGCAGATCGGCGATATTCTGGACTTTACCGAGATCGATATGGATAAGCTTTCCGTGAACAACGAAACCTATCTGATGGGATCTTTGGTGAATGATGTTCTGGTACAGCTTGGCAACGTGGATACCTATGATCTGGACTTTGTCATGGATCTGGAGTCCGGGGTTCCCGCGGAGCTGACGGGCGATGCGAGCAAGATCAAAAAGATCCTCTGGCATCTGATCAGCAACGGCTTTAAATTCACGAAGGAAGGCGGCGTCTATGTCCATCTGTATCCCATCCGGAGGGAGTACGGTATCAACCTGGTGATCGAGGTCAGGGATACCGGAGTGGGGATCGATGATGACGAGATCGAGCATATCTATGAGCAGTTCTATCAATCGGATGCTTCCAGAGCCAGGACCGTAGGCGGTCTGGGTCTCGGAATTCCCATTGTAAACGGATTTGTCAAGGCACTCGGGGGCGTAATGGCCATCGAGAGCGACCAGGGAGAAGGCACGACGGTTAGAGTCAGCATTCCCCAGTCCGTTGTGGAGGATACCCCCTGCATCTCCATTCAGAACAAGGAAGGCTGTGTTGTGGCAGGCTTTTTGGGCTTTATGACCACAGGACATCCCAAGATCCGCGAGTTTTACATGGAAATGATCGGCCATCTGGTAGAGGGGCTGAATGTTCCGTTCCACAGGGTACAGTCCCGCCAGGATCTGGAGGAGCTGATCAGGACCACAAGGATCAGTCATCTGTTTGTGGGAACCGGAGAGTATCTGGAAAACAAGGAGTATATCGATTCTCTGGTCACGACCATCAATGTGGCGATGGTCAAGGACCGGGATTACAGCGGCTCTGTGGGAGCCGGGATCAGTCTGCTTCCGAAGCCCTTCTACGGCGTACAGATCGCCAACTTCCTAAACCAGGATCTGAAGGATCATACCGCGGATCTGGGAGAGGAAAAGATCCTCTTTACAGGCGTTCGGTCTTTGGTTGTGGATGACGAGCCCATGAACCTTCTGGTAGCCAGGGGCATCTTTGAAGGGTACGGTATGCAGGTGGATACGGTGCTTTCCGGTATGGAAGCCATAGAAGCCTGCGAAGAGACAGACTATGACATTGTCTTCATGGATCATATGATGCCGGAAATGGACGGTGTGGAGGCCATGAAGCGGATCCGCATCAATATCTCGCGCAGCAAAAAGGAGATCTGCATCGTCGCACTGACCGCAAACGCCATCAGCTCTGCCAAGGAAATGTTCCTATCCGAGGGCTTTGACGGCTTTATTCCCAAGCCCATTGAGATCACGGAGTTTGAAAGAGTGATGAAACGGGTGCTTCCCAAGGCGCTGATCACCGTCGTACCAAAGGAGGTCCAAAGCCTGGTCGCAGAGCCTGTGCAAAAAGAAAAGCCCAGGCAGGGCCGGTCCAAATACGATCCTGTTAAAGAACAGGGGACGGATGTTGAAGCGGGCCTTCGATACTGCAAGAACGATGAAGAATTCTATGACCAGCTGCTGGCGGAATATGCCAAGAACGATACGAAAAAGACCGATGAGCTGAACCGGTATCTGGACAATGAGAACTGGCAGGATTATTCCATTCGTGTGCATGCTGTAAAAAGCACCTCCAAGATGATCGGTGCCATGGAGCTTTCCGAGATGGCAAAGCGTCTGGAGGATGCATCCAAAAAGGCGGATGCAGACAGGGTCAGAGCAGAGCATCCGGCCTTTATCAAGCGCTATGCAGCACTCCTTTCGGCCATCTCAACGGTGGTAGGCGGTGCATCGGAAAGCACGCTTGTCCAAACGCAGGAAAAGGAAGACGAATCCGAGATCCTGGAATTTGCACCGGAGGGTGAATCCGAATAATACAGAAGGGGCCGTTTCATGAACGAAACCAAAATGACCATATCCCAAAAAGAGAATAACGACAGAAACAGGCATTTTCTGGTGCTCTCTGCAGTGACCCTGCCGGGGATGTTTTTGTATTACTTTTTTAACGAGATCACCGGGACGGATTTTTACATCCTCGAGATCGATAATATCGCGATGCTGATCACAATGATCCTCTGCGGCATGCTGACAGCGTATGCGATCCGGTTTAACAGGATCAAACCCGTATCCCACATCATCGTCATTCTGCTGACGCTGATCATTGTGCCGGAGGCCATGTGTGTGGATGGGACCAGACAGGGCAATGCGATCTGGGCTGTGGCAGAGGTTTTGTACATCATCTGTCTGATCGAGGGAAAGATCAAATACTTCTATCTGCTTCTCGAAGCCCTGATGACGGCCGTCATTCATCTTTTATATTATGATCTGGAAAGAGAGACCAATCCGAATGCATCCTTTGCGGAATTTGTGATCGGTTATTTTGTCGTGATCGTTGTGTGCGCCATGGTCTATATCATGGTGGAATATGAGATCGGCCTGCAGAAAAAGGCCGCCGCAACGGCCAAGGAGCAGCAAAAGCAGATCGAGGATCTGAGCCGTGCCAGAAACCGCTTCTTTTCCAGTATGAGCCATGAGATCCGTACCCCGATCAACACCATCATCGGCCTGAATGAAATGATCCTGCGGGAGGATATTTCCGATGAGGTTGCCGAGGATGCCAGAAACATCCGCTCCGCGTCCGGTATTCTGCTTTCCCTGATCAACGATATCCTGGATGCATCCAAGATCGAATCCGGGAAGATGGAGATCGTCAATGCACCCTATGATGTGGGAAAGATGCTCTCCGATATCGTCAATATGATCTATCTCCGGGCCCATGACAAGGGACTGAAGTTCACGGTGGATGTGGATCCCACCATGCCGACCCAGCTGTTTTCCGATGAGATCCGCATCAAGCAGATTTTGATCAATCTGCTGAACAATGCGGTCAAATATACCTCCGAGGGCAGCGTTTCGCTGTCCATCCATGCCAGAAAGAGCTCCGATAAAAAGGTGCTTGTAACCTACAGCGTGGAGGATACCGGAATGGGAATCCGCAAGGAGAGCATTCCCCACCTGTTTGATGCCTTCCGCAGAGAGGATGAAAAAAAGAACCGCTACATCGAGGGTACCGGCCTTGGACTGTCCATCGTCAAGCAGTTGGTCGATCTTTTGGGCGGCCAGATCACGGTCAACAGTGTCTATACCAAGGGCTCTACCTTTATGGTGACCATCGAGCAGGAGATCGCAGATGAAAAGGCGCTCGGACGCGTGCGGTCAGACCGGTCCGTTCCCGGAGAGAGAAGCACCTATAAGCGCAGCTTCGAGGCTCCTTCGGCAAAGGTTCTGATCGTGGATGACAACTCCGCCAACCTGCTGGTGACCTCCAAGCTTCTTCGCGAAACCAAGGTACAGTGCGAGACGGTGGAAAGCGGCGCCGAGGCACTGAAGCGGACCTTGACGTGTCATTATGACATCGTTTTAATGGATCATATGATGCCCGAGATGGACGGGATCGAATGCCTTCATGCCATCCGCAGTCAGGCGGGCGGTCTTTGTAAGGATACGCCGGTGGTGGTACTGACCGCCAACGCAGGCAGTGAGGACCAGCTTCTTTACAAAAAGTCCGGCTTTGACGGGTATCTGCTAAAGCCTCTGGACGGAAAGCTGCTTGAGGAAACCCTGTGTGAGCTTTTGCCCAAGGAGCTTTTGGTATATCAGAACCAGGAGGAGGAAATCCGCTACGACTCTGAGACCATCCTTCGGCAGATGCGAAAGAAGATCCCGCTGCTCATTACCACCGACAGCGTTTCCGATCTTCCCAGAGAGCTGGTGACCAAGAACAGGATCCCGATATTGCCCTACAAGATCTATATGGGGGACGGCGTCTTTACCGACGGCATCGAAGCGGAGGGAGAGGTCATCGTCCGGTATATGAAGGATGCTTCGGTTGTGGCAAAAAGTGAGGCTCCGGAGGTGGAGGAGTATGAAAAATTCTTCTCCGAGCAGCTTACAAATGCCCAGCATATCATCCACATTGCCATGGCAAAGAATGCCAGCCACGGCTTTGGGAATGCCTGCGAGGCAGCCCTTGCCTTCTATAATGTCAAGGTGGTTGACAGCGGACATCTTTCCAGCGGTATGGGTATTATGGCCCTGTATGCAAAGCAGCTCTCTGCCAAGGCGACCGCCGATCCGGATGCCATTGTCAAGGCGCTGGCACTCAAGAAGGATAAGATCAGCACCAGCTTTATCGTGGACAATACAGAGTATCTGTACCGCAGCGGCAGACTGTCGGAAAAGGTACACAGACTTTGCCATTCCCTTTTGCTGCATCCCATGATCGTGATGAAGGACAGCGCCATGAGCGTCGGCAGGATCTTTGTGGGCGGAACCGAAAAGGTCAGAAGGGATTACGTAAAGCATGTGATGAAGCATCCGTCCCAGATCGATCCTTCGGCATTGTTCATTACCTACGCAGGAATGCGAAAGAGCGAGGTCGAAGCCATCCGGGATATGGCGCTTTCCTATGTACCCTTTGAAAACGTCTATTTCCAGAAGGCCTCTCCGGCCATCTCTTCCAACTGCGGGCCCGGAACGGTAGGACTCATTTTTGCAAGGAGATAAAGAGTGATTTCAAGGATCTATTTTGACATCGCGGCATTGCCGATCTTTTTGATCATCATATGTACCGCCATCAGCCGCGGCATGACAAAGGGAAGGAGTAACCGTCTCTTTCTTGTTGTGCTTGCAAGTGCTTTCATGGCGGATCTGGCAGAGGTTTTGGAGCAGTTTGCCTACGCAGGCGGCTTTCCCATCGGAGCGGGACAGATCGCATGGGTGAAGGTTTGTGAATACATCTATTTTACCTGCAGAAACTTTACCAATACCTGGTATCTGCTGTTTGTATTTTCCATGACCAAGACCTGGTTCCGGGTCCGTCCGCTGTGGAAACGTTTTTTGACCCTGGTTCCGAACCTTGTGATCCTGTTTAGTCTGATCTTCAATGAAAAAACGCATTACATATTTACGGTGAGTGCCGAGGCCGGCTATGAGCGGGGCAGTCATATTCTGATCGTCTATTATATGGCGACCTTCTATATGATCTTCGGGTCCCTGTATCTTTGCTTTAACAAAAAGACGCTGACAAACGGCGTCTGGATCGCGCTGATGTCCATGTATGTGCTCAATGTAACGGCGGTTTTGATCCAGTTCTTTTATCCGGAGCTTTATATCGAATCCTTTGCGGCATCGCTGACCATGTTCTTCGTGGTGCTGTTTGTGCAAACGCCGGAGACCCAGGCAGATCCGGAAACGGGCATCCCCGGTTATCGGGCCTTTTGCTCGGAGATCTCCAAGATCGGTGTTGTGGGCCATCCCGTATCCGTGGTGACCATTGTGCTGAAAAATGCCCGGCAGATGCAGCACTACATCGGCGAGGGCCTGTTTAATTCCTACGTCCGTCTGATCGCGGATGAGATCAGGGCATATACCAAAAGAGAGCATCTGTACTGCGATCTGTACTATGAATACCCCGGGATCTATCATGCCATTTTGGAGGATACGAGGTTCAATCCCGCCCAGGGCATCGGCGAGATCAAGGACAAGGTCCGGGAAAAGAGCGAAAGCGTGCTAAAGACTGGTGCCAGACCGGATACCCGTGTGGCCTGTACCCTGTTTCCGGGGGATATCGACGACACGGACCAGCTCCTTTCCTTTGAACACAGCTTCCTGCGCTTTACCGGCGTGGATAAGATCTACACCCATAGCGCGGATATCGTAAAAATGCGTGCCTACCAGATCGAGACCAATATGAATGAGATCCTTGACCGGGCCATCGAGCAGCAGGGTCTGAAGATCCATTACACTCCTGCTGAAGGCGATGATACGCGGTCCGTACTGCAGTCGGTACTGGAGCTTGAGGATGCCTCCTTCGGCGTGATCGACGCAGGACTTCTGACAGAGTCCGTCAGAGCCAGAGGGCTGACGCTGCGGCTGGGAAACTATGTACTCGAGCAGGTCTTTTCCTACGCGGGAAGCCAGCGCTTTAAGGAAAGCGAGTACGATCAGATCAGAG
This sequence comes from Lachnospiraceae bacterium, assembly GCA_024695605.1. Lineage (GTDB taxonomy): Bacteria > Bacillota > Clostridia > Lachnospirales > Lachnospiraceae > RGIG7926. The sequence goes on from JAILHW010000095.1 coordinate 7,750, forward strand.
TCTTTGTATCCGTAGTGGAATGCATGCAGATGGATTTTACCGATCATATCTGGGAGCTTAGGGAAAAATATGATGTCCATCCCGAGCAGATCTGTTTCTGTATCAGCGAATCCGTATATGAGAGCATGAGCAGCGTTCTGGAGGAGAATCTGAAAAAGCTGGCGGCGCTCGGTTATGGCATAGAGCGAAGCGGCGCCGAAGCAGAAACGGAATAAAGAAAGCAAAGAAGGAACGATACAATGATCTATGAAAATATTTTAGAAGCAGTCGGACACACCCCCATGATCAGACTGGGGAAGATGGTGCCCGATCACTGCGCCGAGATCCTGGTGAAGATGGAGGGCCTGAATGTGGGAGGCTCGATCAAAACCAGAACGGCACTGAATATGATCCGCCAGGCCAAAAAGGCAAACCTGCTGCAGGAGGATTCCATTATCGTGGAGCCTACCAGCGGAAACCAGGGCATCGGACTGGCCCTTGTGGGAGCGGTGATGGGCTATCAGACCGTGATCATCATGCCTGATTCCGTCAGCGAGGAAAGAAGAAAGCTGGTACGCCACTATGGAGCCGAGGTAAAGCTCATTCATGATGCCGGTGACATCGGTGCCTGCATCGAGGAATGCGTGCAGCAGGCACTTTTGATGCAGAAGGAGGATCCGAGAGTCTTTGTACCCCAGCAATTTGCGAATCCGGATAATCTGATGGCACATAAGAAATATACAGCGCTGGAGATCATGGAGCAGGTAGCGGGGCCCATACACGGCTTTTGCTCCGGGATCGGTACAGGCGGAACCATCACAGGCATCGGAGAGGTATTAAAGGCGCAGTATCCGGATATCGAGATCTGGGCGGTTGAGCCCGAGAATGCGGCGATCCTGGCAGGCGGTACCGTAGGAACCCATCTGCAGATGGGCATTGGCGACGGGATCATTCCCGATATCTTAAATACGAAGATCTATTCCGATATCTATGTGGTCTCCGATGAAGAAGCGATCGAAACCGCAAGACGACTGGCCCGTGAGGAGGGTCTGATGGTCGGCATTTCCAGCGGCACCAATGTGGCAGCGGCCATCAAGCTGGCCGAAAAGCTCGGAGAAGGAAAAACCGTGGTAACAGTATTGCCGGATACCGCAGAGAGATATTTCTCGACACCGCTCTTTGAAGAATAGAGACATCAATATGAAGAATAGGATCAAAAGTATGAAGACGCTGCGAGCTTGCTCGCAGGCGGCTGAAATACTTTATGATCCGCAAGAACATGAGGAAAAAAGCGACGCGAGAGAATCGAGCGGCGCGATTTCCGAATGTTCGCAGGATTGCGAGAGTTGCCGAAGGCAACGGAGCAATCCGTATTCTTCAAAAAAGCAGAATAATACCCCGGGATTGCAAAAGTTGCCGAAGGCAACGGAGCAATCCGTATTCTTCAAAATTATATATTTATTCTGACTTAAGAAAACCAAGAAAGGACTCCACCATGGAATACCACATTACAGCCCCTCTGAAAAAAGAAGACATTGAAAAGCTGCATATCGGAGACAGCGTTTTTATATCCGGAACCATCTATACCGCCAGAGATGCGGCGCATAAACGGATGCAGGAGGCTATGGATGCCGGGCAGAATCTTCCTATAGATATGAAGGACAATGTGATCTACTATATGGGACCCTCTCCTGCCAGAGAAGGAAGGCCCATCGGATCCGCTGGTCCTACTACAGCAAGCCGTATGGATAAGTATGCCCCCGCTCTTTTGGATCTGGGACTTAGCGCGATGATCGGAAAGGGAAAGAGAAGTGAGGCGGTCAGAGATGCCGTGATCAGAAACAAGGCCATCTACTTTGCCGCTATCGGCGGTGCGGGCGCGCTGCTTTCCAAGGCAATCACAGATGCAGAAGTGGTGGCCTATGAGGATCTGGGCACCGAAGCCATCCGAAGGCTGACGGTGAAGGATTTCCCTGTGATCGTTGTGATGGACAGCGAGGGAAACAACCTCTATGAAACCGCCCCGAAGGAGTATGGGCAGGCATAGCCTCAGACAGAGCTGAAAGGATGCTGATCATGAAAAATCATCCGGAAAAAGGGAAGAGATCTTTTTGAAATGGACATCAGCTATGAGGGGAAAGTATATATTCTCATCACGGAATTCGAAGATTATGAGATCTTCGAGGTGACAAGTTTGGATGAAATCGGTACCATTCTGGACGCAAAGTATGCCGTCTTTCATGGCGAAGAAAAGCTGACCATGAAGAATAATCTGGATCTAAGCTCCATCCGATCCGTGCACAAACACATCAAGAATTGACACTTTCATCGCTGGAGGACAATCATGAGACAATTAAGTTATGGCGAGCAATGTGAAAAAATATCCGAAATTCTGAGAGCAGAAACAGAACTTCTGAAAAGCCTTCCGCCGGAAGAAGCAAAGAAAAAAGCACATTCTGACCTTGTCAGGCTTGGAATGATAAACGATGACGGAACATTAACGGAGCCATACGCCGAATTGGCCTCCAGACGATCCAAAGAACTCGTGTAGGACAAGGATGAGCAGAAAATGTTATTAGCAGAAAATATGCAGTTGATAATTTTACTTCTGCTATAATATTTTCAAAGCAGCGGCAACACCAAATTTACCAGAGAAAATGGAACAGGGTGTTGCATTTTGGATGGAAATTCACCGATTCAATTTAAGCACAGACAATCTATTGCCCTTGAATGCGAGGACGGAAAGCTAAAGGAGGATACAGCATGGATACGAAAATAATATTGGATGCGTTAAAGCAAGTTGTGTCCGCCAGATATCCTATGAACAGTTTTTGTATCGGTGGATATCAGGAAGAGGCTGTTTGTATACAGTCAGATTATGATGGATTGTCTATAACGGTGAAAGAGGAAACAGGTATGGAGAAATAAGATGTGATACTGTATTGATGGCATGTCTTGAGTTTCTAAGAAAACTTACACACCATACAGAGGATGTTTCCGCAATGGAAAAAGAACTTTTGCGAAATATTGCAAGACTCGCATAATAAGCAAAAGCCTCTTCTCTAACAATGTTTAACTAAAACGTAGGAAAGGAGGGGCGTATGAAGGGAGTGATTATAATGAAAAATACAACAAAGTTGGAAGAAATGAAAAAAAGACTTCCTGTGGACGATCCAAAATACATTGCTTTCATCAAACTCAATGGTATTCTTGGAGAAATCAATCCCAAAACCATGCGCGAGGAAAAAATAGAGGAAATTATTACTCGATACAAACATTGTACTTGATTAGTAAGTGGAACGGAGTGTTGCATTTGATTTGGAAATGAGCTGTACAGATTGCTTGCGGGATGATTAAGTGAAGATAATAGGGATGAGTTGAATGGTTCAAAATTGCCATCATTATCATCAGACATTATCGCTAAAAAAATCTTTGATTCCTGTGAGCATAAAGAAAGGTTGGAATACCTTCTAAGAGGAATTATTGGTGATCAAAAGATCCAAATTGAATCAGGAGCCTTACAAGAGGGTTATATCCACAGCACATCTTCAAAAAAGAAAATTATGGATATACCATCAAATCTTGTTGACGGGAGATTTGTAGATACTGAAGTACAACAGCTCGCACAGGAATTCATTCTGCAAAGAGGAGACATTTACTCATCAAACATGTTAATGATTCAATATTCCAGTGCTACTGATCAAAGTAAGGGTGAAATTGATTATCAGAATGTAAAAGGCACTATTCTTGTATGTTTGATGAAGAACAGTTCAAAGACATTTCTGGAATATGAAAGCGATAGGTATATCCACAGATTTACTACAAGGACTGCTGATTCCGGATTGAAATACGAAACACTTGGAACAATCATATATGTCCAGCTTGATAAGTGTTTGGAACAGTTCAGAAAAGGCATAAATGGTGAAACTGATGATTTTCTTCAGTTGCTGCTCAGCATGATGGCGAATATAAACGATGACAAAGTTATAAGTAAAGCAATGGAGAATGAAATCGCAAAAGATATCGTTTCAGAGGTCAAAGAATTGGTACAGGATAAGGAGGTGCAGAAAATGTTGTTAGCAGAAAAATATGCAGTTGCAGATTACAATTCAGCAATTCGTTATGCAAAAACAGAAGAGAGAGATGCTCTCGGCGCTGAAGCTGAAGAGTTAAAAAAGAAAGGTAAGAGTGCAGAAGAAATACTTAGCATTCTGTTTCCGAAGACAGCAAATATAACTGTATCTTAAAAGTGATTATTGATAATCCGTATTCGAGCCAAACCAGCGCCCCTGAGAGACATCTCGGGGGTGTTTTTTTTGAGCAAAATTCTGCTATAATCTAAGTCAAAGAAATAGCAACACCCAAATTCGTCAGAGTAAATTAGACAAAGCGTTGCATTTCGCTTGGAAATTCTCGCTACTTTTTGAGGATTTCTATTTTTTTAAATATTCGTTGACAAAGCACTCACTATTTCATATAATAGTGAGTGCGCCCCTATAAGGGGCAATTGCAAAGTCTTGGTAAGGAATCTGCCAGATTTCAGCACGGAGAAATACTCAAGAGGCTGAAGAGGCGCCCCTGCTAAGGGTGTAGGTCGGGCAACCGGCGCGAGGGTTCAAATCCCTCTTTCTCCGCTCAGAGTTGTGGTATTTATATAGAAGAACCACAGCATCTGGTACCCGAAAAAAACTTTTCGGAAAATTTAAAATTTGTTGTTGACAAGCCAATTCCTTGGTGTTATTATGTGGGAGTTGCGGCAAACGAAAGCAACAAACAAAGGGTCCGACAGGCCCGAAAGTACCTTGACAAATGAACAACAACCGATCCCTGAAAGTTCTAAAAAGTAGAAATTCAGAGAAACAAAACCTAGACAGTAATGAAGGTTAGAATGGCTAACGTCGTTCTGATCGGATTAAACTATTTTAACATGAGAGTTTGATCCTGGCTCAGGATGAACGCTGGCGGCGTGCTTAACACATGCAAGTCGAACGGAGTATTGACGCTGCAGAGATTTCGGTCGAAGCTTGTTAATACTTAGTGGCGGACGGGTGAGTAACGCGTGGGTAACCTGCCGTATGCAGGGGGACAACAGTTGGAAACGACTGCTAATACCGCATAAGCGCACAGTTTCGCATGAAATAGTGTGAAAAGATTTATCGGCATACGATGGACCCGCGTTTGATTAGCTAGTTGGTGAGGTAACGGCCCACCAAGGCTACGATCAATAGCCGGCCTGAGAGGGCAATCGGCCACATTGGGACTGAGACACGGCCCAAACTCCTACGGGAGGCAGCAGTGGGGAATATTGCACAATGGGGGAAACCCTGATGCAGCGACGCCGCGTGAGTGAAGAAGTATTTCGGTATGTAAAGCTCTATCAGCA
>JAILHW010000015.1 GCA_024695605.1 Lachnospiraceae bacterium
GAATCTGCCTAGCCCAGTTACCTTACCTCAATGTGGGGCTAATACGGGCCATTAGCTCAGGTGGTAGAGCACTTGACTTTTAATCAAGTTGTCCGGGGTTCGAGTCCCCGATGGCTCACGAAGATCGCCGGATCCGAGAGAAGGGTTTAGGCGATTTTTTTGCGGACAGGTTTTGCGTGACCGTGAGCAGTTCCTGGGACGCAGGAGAAGTGACGCAGGTATGTATTTATTTGCAGCCTGCAATCGCTGATCACAAAAATCGCAGCTTCGCTGCTTGGTGCCCGCTATCGCGTGCATTTTTTGTGACCGCAATTGCAGTTCCTGCTTCGCAGGAATCATATTTCCATCCCCGATTTTTCGCATGCGAGCATGCAAAAATCGGTTCTGCAAATATTTCCTGCAAATAGTAACATGCGGGTGTGGCGGAATTGGCAGACGCGCCAGATTTAGGTTCTGGTGGGAGACCGTGCAGGTTCAAGTCCTGTCACCCGCACTTTTGGATCATAAGCAGGCCGTGCGCCTGCTTATTTTCGTTTTGGATGGAAATTCCCCCTTTATAATTTTTGGAGAAAAGAAAAAGGGATTATTGACGGAAAGCCCCACAAGGGGTAATATAGAGATAGCGCACATAAGTGCAAAAAACATTGTTTTTTTAAAAAGGAGGACTTATGAAAAAGAAACTGAGCAGAATTTTAATTGTGATCGCAGCAATGACCATGATGCTGGGAATGATGACCATTACCGCATCCGCAAAGACCATCAAGCCGAAGAAGAATGATTTTACGACTGCGGCAGCAAAAGCAGCAAAGAAGAGTACTACTGTTAAGAAGGGTAACTACACGATCGTAGTTCCTAAGACCAAGAAGAGCAGCTATGGCAGCTTCTATCTGAAGTTTAAGGCTCCTTCCACCAAGACCTACACCTTCACGATTTCCGGGCTGGTTCCTGAGAGTGGTGATAGCTACTGCAACGGACACGGTTATGTAATGGTAGGCTCCAAGTACAGCAGCTCCAGCATTACAATGGCAACCGTAAAGACAGAAGGCGGAAAGAACAGCAGCCTGTACTTCTCCTGCAAGGATCCTGATTCTGTTTCTTCCAAGATTTATGCTTATCTGAAGAAAAGATCCGCGAAGATCAAACTGAATGCTGGTCAGACCGTATATCTGTATGTTTACTCCAGCGCAGATCGTCTCAACTACTCCATCAAATAAGCAAACGGAGTAACAGAGTATTTGTGAATCATTCGGGTAACAGGCCTTTTGGCTTGTTACCCGATTTTATAAGGAGGATTTTTTATATGGGCGGAATGTTTGCTAATTTTTTCAGTAATCTCTTCAGTTTCCTATCGGAGGATGTCATCAACGTATGCCGTGCGATCCTTTTGTTGTTCCTGGCTTATATTGTGGCCGGGATCGCCAAATCCCTGATTTTGGCGGTGCTTCGTAAGGCGAAGGTGTTCGACCTTGCAGGCAAGGCGGAAACGGATGAGAAGGTAAAAAGCGAGAAGGTGAAGCAGTCTGAGCAGTATGTCGGAAAGCTGATCTATCTGCTGGTATTTCTCTTGTTTGTACCCGGCATCTTTTCCTTTTTGGGGATCAGCCAGGTGGCGGATCCGATCCTGCGCCTGTTATCCTCGGTATGGGGATACGTGCCGAACATCCTGGCGGCGGTGATCGTGATCCTCGTGGGCAATCTGGTGGCAAAGCTGGTAAGACAGCTCCTGGTGCCGCTTTTTGAGCGTTTGGGCGTCGATAAGCTGCAGGAAAAAGCGGGAATGTCATCGGATGAGGACGGAAAGCTGTCTGCTACCATGGCCTATATCGTTTATGTTTTGATCCTGATCCCTGTCGGCGTAGTGGCGCTGCAGGCACTTGGGATCGAGGCGATCGCGATGCCGGCCATTTCCATGCTTTCCAATATTTTTGCTTTTATCCCCAACATTGCAGTTGCGGTAGTCATGATCCTGATCGGCGGGATCCTGGGCAAGCTGGTACGCAACATCTTAAGGCAGCTTCTGGCTTCCTCAGGCGTGGATCTGAAGCTCCAGAAAATGCTCGGAGATAAGGGCAGGAACGTTGTTCTTTCCAAAATCGTTTCCGAGACCGCCAGAGTCATCATCGTGATCTTCTTCATCGTGGAGGGCATGAACGTTCTGCATCTGTCCGTTATGACAAAGGTGGGGGCTACCGTGATCGATTACATGCCGAACGTTCTGGCGTCGCTTCTGATCCTGCTGGCAGCCATTCTTGGCGCGGACGCAGCGGAAAATGCATTGAAAAAAAGCGGCCTCCTGGGCTTCGCACTGGTAACGAGGATCACTATCATTACGGTGGGTGTGTTCATGATCCTAAGCCAGCTTGGGATCGCTTCGGAGATCGTTTCCAAGGCGTTCCTGCTCCTGGTTGCAGCCGTTTGCGTAGCCTTTGGCGTGGCCTTCGGTGTGGGCGGCAGAGAGTTTGCGAAAACCCAGCTGGCACGTCTGGATGATAAGCTGATGCACGCGGAAAAAGAAGCGTCTGGGAAAGAGGATGAAACGAAAGAGGATGCTGAGTAAGTAAAAAACACACGGAAAAGAACAGTCCCCTGTGTTTTTGGATATCTTAGAATAAAACCCCGGCCGGAAGCGATGCTTCCGGCCGGGGTTTTTACGAATCAATCTGTTTTCTATCCGGGATTACCTGATCGAACCTCATTTATCGATCAAGTCTTGTCCGTCTTATTTCATCGAGTTAAACTTCGATGCGTTCCAGCCGGGGATCTTGGAGGTCCAGCCGGCGCCGAGCTTGGCGGTCAGGTAGGGGTTGGTGTATTTCACCGAATTGGGTGTATCCATGTTAACGAACATGTTCCAGACACCCTGATTTGCACTCAGGCCAAAGGCCAGACCCTGGGCGACCTCACCGGGATCGTCTGCATAGGCGCGGAAGATCACGGCATCGATCATATCGTTGAACTCAGCCTTGTAGTAGGTATAGGCCACGGCAGCGCCCTGGGTATCAAAGCCCTGGGTGTGGGTAAAGCCCTGCTCGGAAAGGATGATGCGGCAGTTCTTGCCGAAATTTTTCTTAACGTAATCCGTCAGTACATTCAGGTTCTTCGGGCTGACGAAGGTGGAATCCAGACCGTAGGTGGTATGGGAATCATTCCAGGTGGCGGCAGAGGTCAGGATGGAAGGATATGCATGGTATGCAAGGTTCCATTCGATCTTTTTGTTAAAGGAGTTCATCTGCTTATCAAACAGATCCATAAAGCCTTTGCAGCCCCAATCGCCTTCCCAGTCATTGAAGGTATGATCGGTACAGATATACACTCTGGAGTTCTTCAGATTGCTGCGTACCGCATAGTAGGCGATCCGGTAGCAGGCTGCATAGTGCTTAACGGCTGCACCTTCGGAAAGATTGCCGTGCCAGCACCAGCCGGGACCTTCGTTTCCGACATTGACCTCATTGCCCAGGATCCAGTTGTCCAGATGCACATTCTGCTCTGCCATGGACTCTGCAATGCAGGTAAAGAGGGCCTACCAGAGTTCGCGAGCTTTTTTGTCCGTGCCGTTCATCAAAAAGTATTTCTTGCTTGCATCCCTTGCACCGGGAGCGACCAGGAAGCTGTAGGTGGTACCGGGCCAGGTCAGCATAAACTGTGCCGTACAAACGATGCCCTC
>JAILHW010000177.1 GCA_024695605.1 Lachnospiraceae bacterium
ATCATTACCATTTACGGGGATGTGACCTATACGGCAGCCATTGCCTTCGGCACGGTGATCCTGAATGCGATCTCGGTAGCCATTACCATGTCGCATGGTGTGACGGGAGATGAGATCACCTCACTTCCCATGAGAGTCGTGCTTTTGGCCATTACTGCGGTATATCTTGTGGTCACAACCTCTTCGACCCAGAGATTCTCCAGGATCAGGGAAGCCAGGGTCAGACTGCAGGAGGGCAGGACGCAAAAGCTGCTGGAGGATATTCTGACGGCTTCCGGACGTATGACGGAATCAGCCGGCTCCATAGCTGCAGAGATGTCGGTTCTGCAGAATTCCGTTGAGCAGACACTGATCAGTATGCAGGAGGTAAACAGCGGTACGGCGGAATCCGCGGAGGCGGTTCAGAACCAGCTCGTGAAGACGGAGGAGATCCAGACCCATATAGGAAGGGTAAAAGAAGCTTCAGCCAGCATTGGACAAAGCGTCCTTGTTACGACGGATGCCGTTTCCGAAGGCAGAAAGAATATTACGCAGATGGATGCGCTTACCAATCAGGTCGATAAGGCAGGAAAGGACGTGCAGGCGGCACTTGCGGTATTCAGTGATACCACCTCACAGATGAATTCCATCACGGAGCTGATCACGAATGTCGCAGACCAGACCTCTCTTCTGGCCCTGAATGCATCCATTGAAGCGGCCCGCGCCGGAGAGGCGGGAAGAGGCTTTGCGGTTGTGGCAACGGAGATCTCTAATCTGGCAAAACAGACCACCCAGGCGACAGAGGATATCAACAAGCTGATCGAGGATATTTCCTCCCAGCTCGGTGCCATGGTCAATACCATTGAGTATCTGCTGAAAACGGGTGAGGAAGAGAGTGCATGTGCCATCAGGACGGCAGACAGCTTTGCCCTGATCTCCGATACGGTTGAAGGCATTAATCTGCAGACCGAAAATATGAGAATGATCGTAGAGAATCTTGCAGTCGCAAATACGGAGATCGTCAACAGCATCCAGACCATTTCCGCGATCACCGAAGAGGTGACCGCCCATGCCAGCACCACCTATGAGGGCAGTGAGCAGAACAAGCGGATCGTGGCCAAGATCGACTATCTGGTGGATGGACTCAATGAGGAGGCTTCGCAGCTGAAATCCTACACCTGACGAACAACCAAATCAGATGGACAAGCCTGGGAGGCAATTATGCTTTCGGAAGGCTTTCGGACAGAAATCGCATCCTCATTTATGGGGATGTGATTTCTGATATTAAAGGGGGAATTTACGGATGCTATCATTACAGGGGAGAGTTTTGATCAAAATGAGCACGAAGGCGGATACCGCCAGGGATGCCGGCCTGACCATTCCGGAGGAGATCGTTTACGAGAGAGGGATCCCCTACGGTCCGGATGCGCAGTATCAGGACCTGGACATCTGTTATCCGTCGGAGCATTCCGAAAAGCTGCCTGTCATCGTCAGCGTTCATGGAGGCGGTTATGTGTATGGTTCCACCTCGGTCTATCAGTTTTACTGTGCCGATCTGGCAAGGCGCGGCTTTGCGGTCGTAAACTTTAACTACAGGCTGGCACCGAAATACAGGTATCCGGCACCGCTTGAGGATCTGAACAGCGTTTTTACGTATCTCCTTTCCGATGCGTGCGTGGACAAATATCCGGTGGATACGGACAGGATCTTTTTGCTCGGCGATTCAGCAGGCGCGCAGATTGCCAGCCAGTATGCGGCCATGCTGACCAATCCGGAGTACCAAAAGTGCTTTGATTTTACCCTCCCCTCCTTTACCATCAGGGGACTGGGATTAAACTGCGGGATCTATGATATGATGGAGCAGATCAAGGGCACCCGGGGAAGGGGTGTGATGAAGGATTATCTCGGCAGTCTTGCCAAGGTGCCGACACAGGATCTGGATGTCCTTTCCTATATCACCGGAGACTATCCTCCGGCCTATCTGATCACCGCCCAGGCTGACAGCATGAAGCCCTTCGCAAAGCCTATGCAGGAATTTTTGCAAAAGAAGGGCGTTCGCTGCGAGTGCGAGATCTATGGAGATGAGACAACCTATCATGTCTTTCATTGTAATGTCCGTTCCGAGGTTGGACAGAAAGCCAATGATGACCAATGTGCGTTTTTCAAAAGCCTGCTGTAACCGCACAGCAAAAATCGGCAATAAGGGAGCAAATTCTGAGAAGAATCGGGG
>JAILHW010000225.1 GCA_024695605.1 Lachnospiraceae bacterium
CCTTCGCCAGAAGATCGGCGAGAGTGCAGCCCTTCTTTCCGGCGCACAGGGAAACGCCTACGAGGCCTACTATGTGCTGGTCTCCGATAACGAGGATCCGGAATTCTGGGATGGTATCCTAAAGGGTGCAAAGGATGCGGCAGCCGAGCAGGGGATCCTGCTGGAGAAGGCCGGAGAGCAGTTTGGTCCCGAATATACCAAAACCCAGCAGATGGAAATGGCCATCTATTCCAAGCCGGACGGCATCATTCTGGATGCCGGAGATACCAGTAACATGGATAAGCTGATCCATCAGGCCGCCGCCGCGGGGATCCCGGTCGTTACCGTGGTAAATGACAGCCCCGCATCCGAGAGGATCAGCTTTGTCAGCATTTCCAATGCCAATCTTTCGCGTGAATACGGGGCGCAGATCTGTAAGCTGGTCCAGGAAAAGAGCAAGGAAAAAACCGAGGGGCAGCAGGTCAAGGTCTGCATCCTGCTGAACAGCGATTCCGCAAGCGCCGGCCAGAGCATCGTGCTGACCGGTATTCAGGATTATATCTCTTCCCAGAATATGGCAGATGCCATCAGACTTGAGACGGTGGCAGTGCATAACAATTCAGTCTTTTCCGCAGAGGAAGAGATCCGCGATCTGTTTCTGTATTCCGACGGACAAAAGCCGGCGGATATCATCGTGTGTCTGAACCTGCAGAATACGACCTGCGTGTATCAGACCGTTCTGGATTACAACATGGTAGGCCGTGTCGAGATCCTCGGCTTTTACAATTCCGACATCATACAGAGTGCGCTTGACAAGGATATCATCCATGCCACCATCATGGTCGATACCCAGCAGATGGGCAGAAACTGTGTGGAAGCACTGACCGAGTACCGGGACAGCGGTTATGTCAGCGATTACTATGCGGTTCAGCTCTCCCTTTTGGAAAGCAATAAATCAGGCGGAGGGGAGGTGCTGCAGAGTGAGTAAAAGACACAGATCCCAAAGGCCGAGATCCATGTCCATCCGGGTAAAGCTGCTGCTGGTGTTTTTGACCTCTACGGCACTGATCCTGGCTGTCAACCTGATCATGTACTATAACATCGGACGGATCACCAGGCATCTGGATGAGATCTATGCGGGCAATATGCAGCTGTCCCAGATGGAGGAGTCCTTGGAGCAGTTGCAGGTATCGGTCAGAGGGTATTTGAATACCAAGAACACGGATGCCATGCAGCACTATTACGAAAGAGAGCAGATCTTTTCCGAGCAGGTGGAAAAAATGACCACCACCATCACGGACAATCCGCTGCAGATGATGGAGAGAAATATCAGGTCCCTTTCGGAAAGCTATCTGATGCTGACATTGCAGACCGTAGAGGCCAAGCGCGGCCGAAACGTGGAAAAGTACCGGGATTATTATGAAAAATCACAGAGGGTCTATGGCTATCTGCAGGATGCCATCGCATCCCTGAACACCCAGAGCTTTCGGAACAATTCCGGCAGCTACGAAGCCCTTTCGGTTTCGCTGTCGTATCTGGAGAGGATCAGTGTGGGCGTCTTCATTCTGATCGCGATCTTTGATGCGCTTTTGGTGCTGGCACTTACGCAGACCATCACGGGGCCGCTTTTGTCCCTGTCCGATGCCGCAAACCAGGTTGCCCAGGGAGAGTTTTCGGATGTGGGTCCGGTTAAGGTCCGGGATATGGATGAGATCGGCGTGGTTACGGTTGCCTTTAACCAGATGGTGGAGAGCATTCCGCAGTACATCGAACGCCTGAAGGAAGGTATGGAAAATGAGCGGCGTCTGAAGGAAAAAGAGCTTTTGATGGAAAGCCACTTAAAGGACGCAAGGCTGAAATACCTGCAGGCACAGATCAACCCTCATTTTCTGTTCAATACCTTAAATGCAGGTGCCCAGCTGGCGATGCTTGAGGGGGCGGACCGGACCTATGACTATGTGCAGAAGGTTGCCGACTTTTTCAGGTATAACATCAAGAAGGACAATGATGAGGTCAGCCTTTCCGAAGAGATCAAGCTGGTGGATACCTATATCTATATTTTGAATGTACGCTTTGCCGGAGACATTCACTTTACCAAAAAGATCGAGGATGAAGAGCTTCTTCGGGTACATATTCCGAGTATGATCCTGCAGCCCGTTGTGGAGAACAGTGTCAATCACGGGATCCGGAAGATCGAGGGAGAAGGCAGGATCGAGCTTGCGGTTTACCGGGTGGAGGATGAGATCTGTATCAGTGTGTCCGACAACGGAGCGGGGATGCAAAAAGAGCAGATCGATCAGATCCTAAATGGAAATACCGGCGTGGAAACAACAGGCGGAAACGGTGTCGGAATGCGGAATGTTATCCAGAGACTGAGCTTGTTCTTTAACCGGCAGAGCCGGTTCGAGATCATCAGCGAGGGCCCCGGTATGGGAACGGA
>JAILHW010000226.1 GCA_024695605.1 Lachnospiraceae bacterium
CCTTCGCCAGAAGATCGGCGAGAGTGCAGCCCTTCTTTCCGGCGCACAGGGAAACGCCTACGAGGCCTACTATGTGCTGGTCTCCGATAACGAGGATCCGGAATTCTGGGATGGTATCCTAAAGGGTGCAAAGGATGCGGCTGCCGAGCAGGGGATCCTGTTGGAGAAGGCGGGAGAGCAGTTCGGACCCGAATATACCAAGACCCAGCAGATGGAAATGGCCATCTATTCCAAGCCGGACGGCATCATTCTGGATGCCGGAGATACCAGCAATATGGATAAACTGATCCATCAGGCATGGAGTGCTGGGATCCCGGTCGTTACGGTGGTAAATGACAGTCCCGCATCCGAGAGGATCAGCTTTGTCAGCATTTCCAATGCCAATCTTTCGCGTGAATATGGTGCGCAGATCTGTAAGCTCGTCCAGGAAAAGAGTAAGGAAAAAACCGAGGGACAGCAGGTAAAGGTCTGCATCCTGCTTGACAGCGATTCGGCAAGCGCCGGCCAGAGTATTGTGCTGACCGGTATTCAGGATTATATCTCTTCCCAGAAAATGGCAGATGCCATCAGACTCGAGACGGTGGCAGTGCATAATAATTCGGTCTTTTCCGCAGAGGAGGAGATCCGGGATCTGTTTCTGTATTCCGACGGACAAAAGCCGGCGGATATCATCGTCTGTCTGAACCTTCAGAATACGATCTGCGTGTATCAGACCGTTCTGGATTACAACATGGTAGGCCGTGTCGAGATCCTCGGCTTTTACAATTCCGATATCATACAGAGTGCATTGGATAAGGATATCATCCACGCCACCATCATGGTCGATACCCAGCAGATGGGCAGAAACTGCGTGGAAGCGCTGACCGAGTACCGGGACAGCGGTTATGTCAGCGATTACTATGCGGTTCAGCTCTCCCTTCTGGAAAGCAGAAAAGATGGCGGAGGGGAGGTGCTGCAGGGTGAGTAAAGGATTCGGATCACGAAAGCCAAGATCCATATCTATCCGGGTAAAGCTGCTGCTGGTGTTTTTGTCCTCCACCGCATTGATCCTGGCTGTCAATCTGATCATGTACTATAACATCGGGCGGATCACCAGGCACCTGGATGAGATCTATGCGGGCAACATGCAACTGTCCCAGATGGAGGAGTCCTTAGAACAGCTGCAGGTATCGGTCAGAGGGTACTTAAATACCAAGAACACGGATGCCATGCAGCACTACTACGAAAGGGAGCAGATCTTTTCCGAGCAGGTGGAAGAGATGACCACCACCATCACGGACAATCCGCTGCAGATGATGGAGCGCAATATCAGATCTCTTTCGGAAAGCTACCTGATGCTGACATCCCAGACCGTGGAGGCCAAGCGCGGCCGAAACGTGGAAAAGTATCGGGATTACTATGAAAAATCACAGAGAGTATATGGGTATCTGCAGGATGCCATCGCATCCCTGAACACCCAGAGCTTTCGAAACAATTCCGGCAGCTACGAAGCACTTTCGGTTTCCCTGTCCTATCTGGAGCGGATCAGTGTGGGTGTCTTCATTCTGATCGCGATCTTTGATGCGCTTTTGGTACTGGCACTTACGCAGACCATCACGGGGCCGCTTTTGTCTCTGTCCGAAGCCGCCAACCAGGTTGCCCAGGGAGAATTTTCCGATGTGGGTCCGGTGAAGGTACGTGATATGGATGAGGTCGGTGTGGTGACGGTCGCTTTCAACCAGATGGTGGAGAGTATTCCGCAGTATATCGAGCGTTTGAAGGAAGGTATGGAAAACGAGCGGCGTCTGAAGGAAAAAGAACTTTTGATGGAAAGTCACTTAAAGGATGCAAGGCTGAAATACCTGCAGGCGCAGATCAACCCGCATTTTCTGTTTAATACCTTAAATGCCGGTGCCCAGCTGGCAATGCTGGAGAGCGCGGATCGGACCTATGACTATGTGCAGAAGGTGGCCGACTTTTTTAGGTATAACATCAAAAAGGACAATGATGAGGTCAGCCTTTCCGAAGAGATCAAGCTGGTGGATACCTATATCTATATTCTGAATGTGCGCTTTGCGGGAGATATCCATTTTACGAAAAAGATCGAAGATGAGGCACTTCTTCGGGTGCATATTCCGAGTATGATCCTGCAGCCCATTGTGGAGAACAGTGTCAATCACGGGATCCGAAAGATTGAGGGAGAAGGAAAGATCGAGCTTGCGGTTTACCGCGTGGAGGATGAGATCTGCATCAGCGTGGCTGACAATGGAGCGGGGATGCAAAAGGAGCAGATCGACCGGATCCTAAATGGAAATACCGGCGTGGAAACAACAGGCGGAAACGGTGTCGGAATGCGGAATGTTATCCAGAGACTGAGCTTGTTCTTTAACCGGCAGAGCCGGTTCGAGATCATCAGCGAGGGCCCCGGTATGGGAACGGA
>JAILHW010000033.1 GCA_024695605.1 Lachnospiraceae bacterium
GATGAAAACGGCAATGCCGTTGAGGCAGAGGAGCTTGCACCTAAGAGTGAGGATACCGGAGACGAGGATGCCCAAGATGAGAATGCTGCCGAAGACGAAAAGAAGGAAAAGGTCATCTACTACGTGACCGATGAAAAACAGCAGAGCCAGTACATCGCCATGTTCCGCCAGGCCAAGATGACAGCTGTGATTTTGGATCATACCATCGACCAGCCGTTTATCTCTCAGCTTGAGAGCAAGAACGAAGGCATCAAGTTTGCCCGCATCGATGCGGATCTGACGGACAGCTTCAGCGCCAAGACCGGAAAGAAGGCAGCTGAGGAGCTGGCAAAACAGTCGGAAGAGCTGGAGAAAAAGATCCGGAAGGCACTGAAGAAGGACAGCCTTAAGGTCAGCCTCCAGAAGCTGAAAAACAAAAAGATCGCCTCCGTTCTGACCATCTCCGAGGAGACCAGAAGAATGCAGGATATGATGAAAATGTACGGCGGCGGAATGGATATGAACATGTTCGGAGCCGGCGGAGAAGGAGCCACCCTGGTGCTGAATGCAAACCATCCCCTGGTACAGTACGTGCTTTCCGATGAGGATAGCAAGAACGGCAAGCTGATCTGTGAGCAGCTCTATGATCTGGCGATGCTGCAGAACGCACCGCTTGCACCGGAAGAGATGACAGCATTTATCCAGAGATCCAACGAGATCATGATGCTGCTTTCCGGCGTGAAGTAAAATCAGAGACAGAACCGAGTATGGAAAGCCCCCGAAGCAAATTGCGCGGGGGCTTTTTGTTATATTCGGCTGAAGCCGGGAGCGCTATTTATCATATTGGTATATAAATTCGACCGGATCCCTGCATAGAGCAGCGCGAGGCGAAGGCAAGGATATTCGACCGCGATTTACGGGCCGAGACGCAAAGCGGCGAGGACGTATTCGGAGCGCAGCGAATGTCCTTGCGAAGCCGGAAGCGCAGTATCAGTAAGAGCGCGAGCGCCGCTTCTTCTTCGGCTTCTTGGCCAGCGGCGCAAAGATCGTCTTTCGCCCGATGAACCCGAAGATCCGCGTTATGATGATCCCTACAAAGGAGCCGCAGCTGTCGATGATCACATCCCGCTTCGACGGCCCGCGGCCCGCCACAAAGGACTGATGATACTCGTCCAGACACGCAAAGCCCACACAGAACAGCCCTGCAACAAAAACAAGAGGAATGCCGCGAAGTCCATACACATAGAGCGGAAGGGCGACAGACATGGCAAGGAGCAGATACTCCGTAAAGTGGGCGGTTTTTCGCACATAGGGATGCAGCTTGTCCGTATAGTGGGCGATCTGCTCATCGGACAGCTCCAGCTTACCGACCTTATCTGCCACGATCACAACCGCATGCGTCACCTGATAGCTCAGATGACCCGACTCCGGCCCTGTCTGGGCGGAAAAGCCGAAGATGACATACATCATCACCAGCGCCGGAACAAAGGACAGCGGCTTTAAGAGCGTTCTGAGCAGAGTCTTGATAAATACCCCAATGTAATGTAACACTTTCATGAAAGAGACTCCCGTAAAAACTTTTGTGCTGGCGCCGTATTTGTGCTAAAATGAAAGCGGTGGCGCGGGCCAAACGTAACTATACCATGGCCGCGCAGAAGGTGCAAGAAAAAGAAAAAGGAACCCGGACGGAGGCGTTTATGTCGGAAGAGAAAAAAGCAAGAGAGGAAATGGTAGAGCACTACCGGGATGAGGTGATGCGGCTTGCGGCCTATATCCCCTGGTTAGAGGAAAAGAGCGGTAATGCGGTTTCCAGTACCTACAATCCGGAGGGCGGAAAAACCATTACGTTTCCGGTCTATGATTCCATGCTCCTGCAGTTTGTAAGAGCGATGGATGACTCCATTTTTATCGATAAAAACTATCCATATGTGTATTCCAGATATGGACTGAAAACAGCTGCAGACGAGATCCGTCTGATCGAAAGAACGGATATCATGAACCTGGCCGTCATCGGCGGTATTTTATCCAGATATATCTTAGTCGGAAGGACTAAGGGGAAGGTCTGGAGCGACGGTGTTGTCAACGGGGTATATCTGAAGGCGCTGCAAAGGGCAAAGGATCTGATCGAGTTCTATGACTTAAAAGAGCAGGAATAGGCTTTTGTAAGAGGGTATTTGCGGGGGCAGATGTATGGGAGACAAATCCATCCGGAAAAAGAGCCTTATCGTCGATAAGGCCAGAGAAGTATTTTCGAAAAAGGGCTTTTTGACGGTATCCATGAAGGATATCGTAGAGGCATGTGAGATCTCCAGAGGCGGATTGTATCTGTATTTTGAGGATACGGAGAAGATCTTTTTAGAGGTGCTCAAAAAGGATGCCAGCCAGGAAGATGAAGCGGAGGTCGAACGGGCAGATACGGCAGTCGAGATGCTGTCTCTGATCTTAAGGGAGCAGAAAAAGGAGCTCCTTTCCAAGGATAACCCGCTCACGGCAGCCTTGTATGAATACTATTTTTCCAAGACCAGGCAGGAGGGCTTCGGCCTGGATCACACCTTATCGGATGAAAAGGATCGCTTTGAGATGGCGGTCCGGGTGGTGGAGAGACTGATCCGCGGCGGTATTAAGGAAGGGTATTTTGACTGCGAGGATCCGATGGCAGAGGCCTACAATATGATGATCGCCATAGAGGGCATGAAGATCCTGAAGGCTACGGTGGGGATCAGCGAAAAGCTGGTCACGGATGAGATCAATTATCTGTTCAGCCATCTCTTTATCCGTGAGGAATCCCCAATGGAAAGCCCGAAGCAGGAGGGCGTCTTCGGAGGATATGAAACGGACGGAGAGACTTTGTCGGAGGCTCCGGATACGCACAGACGGCCGGAATACGATGATGATACCGCATATGACGAGGATGCGGCATACGACGAAGAAACAGAGTACGACGGGGAAACTGAGTACGACGAGGATGCAGAGTACGACGAGGATGCGGAGTATGACGAAGATGCAGAGTACGATGACGAAGCGGAGTACGATGATGACGAAGCGTATGAGGAAGAATCAGGCTATGATGAGGATGAAGCATACGATGAGGATGCAGAGTATGACGAGGATGAAGGATATGATGCAGATCCGGAGTATGATGTGACATATGACGGTCAAAGCTATCGCAGAAGGTAGCAGCGCAGGAAAGCATCAAAAACACAGAGAAAGAAAAGGCGCGGGATCACCCCAGCGCCTTTTTGTATGTCTTCAGGAAGGATAAAAGAGCATCGGCCGAGGAGCGGTCGATCCCATCCTTAGCGTACAGACACTGCTCCAGAAGCTCCATGTTGCGTGTGACGGTTTCGGCGTTTAGCTGTTCGGCCAGTTTGCTGTTTTCCCGGGCAAGGGCTTCAAACAGGTCAGGCATCTTACCGGGCAGGATGAAATCCGGGCTTTCCTTCCCATCCTCGGGGGCCGGCATACGGGCCAGTATTTTCTGGCAGAGCCTTCGGTAGGCATGGCTGATCAGCGGGGCATGATCGCCGTTTCGGTAGGCAGTTTCCATCCGCTGCTGCCGGATGAGGCTTCTGAACAGATAGAAGCACAAAACGACTGTCAAAAGAAGCGACAGCACGATGATCAGCGGCTTGAATACGGAATGGCTCAAAAGACGGTTCAGGTTGTTTTTGTTTTCGGACAAAAGCTCGGTGGTCTGGGACTGATTATTGATGGTGTCCGGCTCCTGTCCGGAGAGGGCAAAGATGCCGGAAAACAGGCTCCAGAAGCCGGAGTAATCCGCGCCCACCTCATCCTCATCCGAGGGAGGCGTAAACTCTACGGGGATCCATCCGAAGTCATCCACATAAACCTCCACCCAGGCATGGGCGGAGCCGTCGGTGACAGGGACCTTGACAACACCGGTGGAGCCCAAAGGATTGTTGCCTGTGATCCAGTCATCCTGATCCTCATCCGAGAGCACATCACCTTCGCTGATATCCGTCAGCGAGACGCTGTAGCCCTCGATGTAACGGGCGGGATATCCGTAACTTCGAAGAAGCATCGCACCTGCCGAAGCAAAGTGAGAGCAATAGCCCCGCTTCTGGGTTTCCAGAAAATACCGGACAAAATCCGCATCCATCGGGGTCGTACCCGGCGTCATGCTGTAGGGATAGTTTTGGTAAAAGTAGTCGGCGATCAGATCGATCTGCTCTGCCAGATCCTTTCCCGTCCCGATCTCGTCATGGAGGGACTTAAGGTATTCCCGAAGGCTCTCCGGGATCTCCAGATAGTTGGTCCTGTCATAGAGCGAGATGTAGGCCAGATAATCCTTTCGCTTATCACCGGCAGGAAGATTTGCAAACATCACATCCCTGCCCGCTCCGGCGGAAGCGCTCCTTGGATAAGGGTAATAGGAAAAGCGATAGGTGCTCTTTTCCTCGGCAGGATAGATGTTGCCGTGTCGAAACTCGGAGGGCAGGGAGAAATCGGGCGCGACATAGTAGGGCAGATAGTCATATCCGGACTCCGCATCCACATTTTCAATTTCCATCTGCACCAGAGGGATATCCCTTCCGGCATTCTGCATCAGAGAGATCCGGTTGCCCTCCAGCAGCGCGTGGAAGCGCTCATAGTTTTCAAAATCGTCCCCCAGGGTCTGCTCCAGGGTGCTTTCCGGAATGTCGGCCTCCTCCCAGGAATTGCCCGTGTAATGGGCGCCGGTATAGGCTTTCAGATACAGGGTGTTGTACGAGGTGGGCACAAAGGTTACATTCAGATCGGTCTCATAATCCGGCCGCACACTGGATACCCCGCCCAGCTTGCCGCCGCTGATCCCGCCCTTTGCCGAATAGCGGTCAAAGAAAGAGGACAGACCATTCTGGGTAAACACCTTCATATACTCGTCCATCTGTCTGCGGGCCTTGGACAGCCGGTTGTTGCCGCTGCCCGTCATCATGGGCAGGGAGATCAGTCCGAGGATCAGGGTAAACACCAGAAACACACCCGTCAGCTGCAAAAAGAGCCTGCCGCTTGCATGGTAGCGATAGGTGACCACATTATTTTTTTCAGTGTGGGCAAACTCCGTCCATTTCTTATCCCGGTAGGGCAAAAGGAAATGCCGGCTGCACCTAAGGATCCCCACCATAAAGTAGGAGAACAGCAGCAGAATGAAGTAGCTGATGGCGGGCGGTTTTTCCACAAAAAGCCCGCTCTGGAAGATGGGGAAGGTCAAAAGGATGACCGCGATCACCGACATGTATTCCGAAATAAAGATGTTCAGCAAAAGGATCAGAAAGAAGCCGATAAAGCCTGCTGCAAAGGTGATGGTGAGGGACCGGTCGGAAAAATACTCCGTGGATTCCCGATACGTATCCAGAAGGTAGTAGTCACCGTAGGTCTGCTGCAGGATGTTTAAAAAGGCCTGATATCCGCTGTTTACCAGGTAGCGGAAGGTGAAAATAAAATACGTAAAGCCGACAAAGATCACCGGATAAAACAGATTGAACAAAAATCTGCTGTAATGCAGAAAGGCCATTACGATGGAAAAGGCCAGGAGGGTGAAGAACAAAAGGGCGGATCTGGTGGGCAGCTGAAAGGAGGATACCACACCGCCGATGGTACCGTATGCGGCAGCAAAGATCAGAATCCCCTTCATCAGGCACACAAGGGCCTTACCCGAGACCACGGTCTCCGGCTGCTCGGGAACGGCAAAGCCGTAGGGATATGTAGTAGCAGGTTCTTCCTGCGGCTTTTTACGAAACCACATCATTGACTCCTTTGTGACTGGCATGCAGGATGATCCCGCCGGCCAGAGATGCCCGCATATAGGTACTGAGCCCCAGATCCTCTTCGGCATAAGGGCGCTGGTACAGGCACTCGGAAAAGGCTTCCTCGAGCTGATCGCGGTTGGTGATCAGGGCGGATTCAAATTCCGAACTGCCGGCACAGAAATAGGTGAAAAAATGACTCTGCCCCGCAGCAAGCATACTGCGGGAGAGGTTATACGCATTTTTCAGGCTCTCATCCAGCGTATCCGCCGAAGGAGAGGGAAGGTAGAGCTCTGTCAGGATGGTAAACTGGTTGGAGGAGGTGCTTTCGTTTTCCTTCACCATCAGGTTGTCGATCTTGGCACTCAGCTTCCAGTGGATCTTCTGCAGTCTGTCGCCGGGCTGGTATTCCCGGATATCCGTGACATTGGAGGAGGTATTGCCCTTTTGATGGGTCTCCTCATATTCATCAAAACCCTCTCCGTAGGAGGACGGCTCGAAATGGGGAAAGTCCGCTTCCTCCGGATAGATCTTGATCTCCAGGGTATTGTTCAGCTTTTTGTGAAACCGGAACAGATGCAGATAGTCATAAATCTCAAAGTCATGCAGCCTTAGCCGGTAGCAGCCGATGTGCTGAAATACCAGAGGGATCTCGATCGGAAGGGTCTCTCTCGCATACGAAGGCATGACCACGGAAAACAGCTGATCGCAGGGATAGTAGGAGGACGTTACGGTATAGCTGATATGGCAATCGGGCAGCGGAAAAATGCTGTCGTTTTGCAAAAGGATCTTCATCAGCAGCTTTTGTCCCGGAAGGGAAAAGGCAGTGGATGAGGTAAGCGAGACCCGAAGCTTTTGAAAGCTGTAGCGTCCTACCAGATAGGAGAAGACCGGGAGCGTGATCACGAGGATCAGAAGGAACACAAAAAGCGAGGTCCTGTAAAACGTGGACAGAAAAAACAGGGCGGCAATGATCACAAGCAGCCCCGCTATGGTGAGTGTCCGCGTCAGGACTTCCCTGATCTTCGGTTTTGGCTTTTGCTGTAGCTTTTGCATAGATCGATCATCCTCAGGGCTTGGTGACAGAGATCTTCGGTACCGGTACCAGGGACAGGATCTGGTTCAGGATCTGCTTCGGACCCATGCCCTCGGCCTTGGCCTTGGTGTTCAGAAGGAGCCTGTGGTTGCAGACGGCATAGAACACGGCATGAATATCATCCGGTGCCAGATAGCTGCGGTCCATATAGTAAGCGTAGGCCTTGGCAAGCTTCAGGATCGCGATGCTGCCTCTGGGACTGATTCCCTGAGCCAGGTATTCAAAATCCCTGGTTTTTTCGGTCAGGGATACGATGTATTCCAAAAGCTCCGGCGCGGCATACACCGAGGCGGCCTGGGTCTGCATCTGCAGGATCTCCTCTCCGGTCATGACCTCTCGTACCTGGTCCATGCTCTGGGAGGAATGCCCCATAAGGATCTCGGTGGCGGACTGATGATCCGGATAGCCGAGAGACAGCCGGATGAAAAAGCGGTCCAGCTGGGAGTCCGGAAGCTTTTGCGTTCCGGAAGCGCCGATGGGATTCTGGGTGGCAATGACGAAAAAGGGCTGCTCCAGAGTCCGCGTGACACCGTCCACGGAGACGCTGCCCTCCTCCATAACCTCCAGAAGTGCCGACTGGGTCTTGGGCGAGGTACGGTTGATCTCGTCTGCCAGAAACAGGTTGGTAAAGATCGCACCGGGTCTGTAGGTAAATTCGCCGGTCTGTTTATCCAGAAGGGAAAAGCCCAGGATATCACTGGGAAGAACGTCGGGGGTAAACTGCATTCTGCGATAGGACAGCGCCATGGCCTTGGACAGGGCCACAGCCAGAGTGGTCTTGCCCACGCCCGGAATATCCTCCAGCAGGATATGTCCGCCCGCAAGAAGTGCACAGAGGATCATATCGATCTCGTCATCCTTTCCCCGAAGCACCTTGGTGATCTCATCCTTGACAGCCTGTAGTTTTATATTCAACCCTCTATCCTCCGTTTTCTGATAAAATATCTCTTCCATTTTACAGTATCCGCCGAGAAATGGCAAATACAGAATTTGCCCATAAAAAGGGGGCAGGAAGGCATCCTGCCTGACATAATTCTAGTAGCAACTTTCCCAAAGCTGTGGTAAAATAAAAGCACTATGAATGGTCAGGGAAGAAAAGGGAAAAAGAAGGATAATCAGTCCATTGTCAAGATCCTTTGGATCGGTCTGATGATCCTTGTTGTCAATATGGTTATCTTTATGCTTCACATCTATGATGTGCAGCGTCGATTCCGTACGGTCAAAATTGAAGAAGTCTATCAGAATCTGCGAAGCACGCAGTTCGTTCTGGATACCGAATATTCCGATGCCAAAACCAACTTAAACCAGATCGCCAAGGGCATAGCCAGAGATTCCAGCGCCATGGAAAGTGACGAGGCCATGTTCAGAATGCTGGCAAACTGCAATGCGGGCGAGCGGTATGACAGTCTGTCCTTCATTTCCGATGACGGTATGATGTATCAGGATGACGGCACGAAGGAGCAGCTCGATACCCGTCAGCTCAAGGACGTCTTTATGGTAAAAAAATCAACCATCCGTGTTGCAGAGAATGAATATGCCGAGGACGGCAACGGTATTTTGTACTATCTTCAGCCGGTCAGCGTGGGCGGCCAGAAGGTGGGGCAGCTCCTTGCAAAGGTGCGGATGACGGAGCTGTTTGAGAAGGAGGCCTTTGAGCATCTTAGGCAGACCGGCGATCTGTTCCTGGTTTCCGGAGAGGGTAACATTTACCTGCGGGATACGGAGCTGTTCATGGATTACGGGGAGCAGTACCGGAACATCTTCGAGCTGTTGGCGGAGATGGCTGCGGATAAGAAGTCCCTTAAGAATATTACGGATCTGAGCGCCAAGAGCAGGGTCCTCGGAAGCGACGGCGACAGCAAATACGTGTACCTGAAGACCACCATGGTGGACAAGTACGGGATGCGGGATTATGTGGAGTTTCGCGGGATCGACAGCATGAAGGATATCTATCTGGTCTCCATCTACCCCGAGACGGTGTATACGGATGTGACAAAGCCGCTGCTGTTTCGTACCCTGATGGTCAGCTGTATTTTCTTTCTTATCACGATCAGTATGGTCACCTACATGTGGTGGACCTCTAAGGTCAGCGGGGATATGATCAAGAAGCTGGCCTATGAGGATCCCGTGACAGGCGGTATGAATGATAACTATTTCCGGGAAAATGCACCCCGTATCATCTGGGACAATTCCAGCATTCCTTATGTGGTAACCCGTTTTGATATCGCCAACTTCCGTTATATCAACGAGGCTTACGGCCATGTCAGAGCCGATGAGCTGCTTCGGATCATCATCCGCGAATGCAGCAGGATCTTTACCGGAAAGGAATTCTGTGCCAGGATGACAGCCGACCAGTTTCTGCTGCTTGCCCGCAACGACCAGAATTTTGAGGCCAAGTTTGAAGAGCTTCTGAAGGTGGTCAACGAGCAGGCCAAGGAGATCGGGATCATGTTCCCCATACGCCTGAAGCGCGGTATCTACCCGGTCAGAAGAGAGGATTCGGATATCGGTATCATCATTGACCATGCAAATGCCGCAAGAAAATCCCTGACCGGAGATGAAAAGGTTCTGGTAGCCACCTATTCCGAGCAGATCGTCAGCCGGATGTTCTTAAACGATAAGATCGAGTCGGAGATGGAAAATGCCATGAAGACCGAAGAGTTCAAGGTCTTCATCCAGGCAAAATGGGATATCAAAAACGATCATGTGCACGGCGGCGAGGCCCTTGTGCGCTGGATCAAGCCGGACGGCAGCAGGATCTTTCCCGACCAGTTCATTCCCGTCTTTGAAAAGAACGGCTTTGTGGAAAAGCTGGATATGTATATGCTCGAGCAGGTGTGCAAGCATCAGCGCCAGCTCATTGATGAGGGCAGAGAGATCTATCCGATCTCCGTCAACCAAAGCCGCCTTCTGATGCATAACCCGGATTATCTGCCCCAGGTAGAAAGGCTGATGAAAAAGTACCGCATCCCCAACGGCTTTGTGGAGATCGAGATCACGGAGACCGTGTTCCAGGATGAGCGTGCCCTGATGATCCATACCACCAATGAGCTGAAAAAGATGGATATCGTTCTGGATATGGACGATTTCGGCTCCGGTTATTCGTCGCTGAACATGTTAAAGGATGTGCCCTTTGACGTGATCAAGATCGATCGGGAATTCTTCAGTGAATCCATCACCTCCGAGGCCAGTGTCTGGATCCTGCAGAAGATCATTGAGATGGCTGAGGGACTCGGCATCCGCATCCTTTGCGAGGGCGTGGAAAACGAGGAGCAGGTCAAGCTGCTGCGGGAGCTGGGATGTTACTACGTACAGGGATATTTTTACTCCAAGCCCATGCCCTTTGAGGAGTACATGGATAAGTACTGCATGGTAAAAGAGGGCGGCAAGGAGTACTATGACAAGCTTTATGAAAAGCAGCATAAGGCCCGCGAAGACAGGCGCAGGGATGAGGAAGCCAAAGCGGGTGCCAGTGTGGCAAGTGCGGTGGAGATGTTTAAGAAAAGCTACAAGGAGGCGCCGAAGCGCAGTGAGGATGCAAAGGGCACCGGCGTAGAAAAGGATGAAAAGAAGGATGCAGCAGAGAAGGAGAAGCGGATCTCCTCCGAGGAGATGAAGCTGGCCTATCTGATGCAGGGCGAACAGAAGCATAAAAAGGAAACAGAGGCCGCAAAGCCAAAGGAGGCCATGTCTGCCGCGGATGCAGTCCGTATGATGAAGCAAAAGCAGGCAGAGGAAGAAGAGCGGTCACCCGAAAAAACAGCCGGGAGGCAGGCAATGTCCGCAGCCGAGGCTGTCAGAATGATGAAGCAGAAAATAGCAGCCCCGGAGCCGGAGCCTGCAGCAGGCAAAACGTCCGGGGAGCGGCCGGGCAGCCCGCAGAAGGATGCTCCGGAAGATCAGACTGCAGAGAAGCAGAAGGAAGAATCATAAACGTATGCAAGAGAAGATCTGTCTGCATAGCTGCTGCGCACCCTGCAGCAGCTATTGCTTGTTATCCCTATCGCCAAAGAGCGAGATCGTGGTATATTATTACAATCCCAATATCGGATCCGAAGAGGAATATAAAAAACGCGCCGGAGAGCAGAAAAGACTCATTGATGAGCTGAATGCTTTTTCTAAGCTGGCCGGGGATCCCGCGGCGGCAAGAGAACGCCTTGCCTTTATGAAGCAGGGCTGTGAGAAGCTGGAAAAGCATCCGCAGCTTTGGGACTGGATCACAGAGCGCCTGCTGCAGGAACGCTTTCCGATCTTCTATGAGCAGGGCCCCTACGATCCGGAGCGCTTTTATGAGATGGCCGCAGGGCTGGAAGATGAGCCGGAGCGGGGCGTGCGGTGTCAGGGCTGTTATGGCCTCCGGCTGTCAGAGACGGCACGCTTTGCAAAGGAGAGAGGAGATATTTCTGCCTTTGCCACGACGCTGACACTTTCGCCCCTGAAGGATGCAAAGGCCATCAACAGGATCGGAGGATCGATCGCGCAAAGCGTCGGTATTTCCTACCTGGAGACGGATTTTAAGAAGCAAAACGGATATCTGTTGTCCATTTTGTTATCGGAACTGTTCGGTTTGTATCGACAAAGTTACTGCGGATGTATATACTCTAAAGAGCATCAATCAGAAAGAGAATAAATTTCCTAAAGGAGAAAACGAAGATGAATGAATTTTTGGAACTGGCCGGGAAAGCCGTGAAGAAGGCCTTTGCGGATGCAGGATATCCGACGGAGAATGTCAGTGTGATCCTGTCCAACAGACCGGATCTGTGTGAGCTGCAGTGCAACGGAGCAATGGCGCTGGCGAAAACGGCCCATAAGGCACCGTTTATGATCGCAAACGAGGTAGCACAGATCCTGGAAAAAGATGCTGCCGACTGTTTTTCCAAGATCGAGGTGGTCAATCCCGGTTTTCTGAATCTGGATGCTTCGCCGTCCTTTGTAAGAGCATACCTTTCGGATATGGGAAAGGAAGAAAAGCTGGGTGTTCCTGCACCTGATACAAAGGAGACCATTGTGCTGGATTACGGCGGACCGAATATCGCAAAGCCCCTGCACGTGGGACATCTTCGTTCTGCAGTCATCGGTGAGAGTGTAAAGCGTATCATACGCTATGCGGGACATCAGGCCATCGGCGATATCCATATGGGTGACTGGGGTCTGCAGATGGGTCTGATCATCTGCGAGCTGATGGAAAGAAAGCCGGAGCTTGTCTATTTTGATGAAAGCTACGAAGGCGAGTATCCGAAAGAGGCGCCCTTTACCATCGCAGAGCTGGAGGAGATCTATCCGACGGCCAGCGGAAAGGCCAATCCGAAAAAAGCAGAGGACGAATCGGAGGAAGCCTTTGAGATCCGCAAGGAGGCCGGTAAGGCATATAAGCAAAAGGCCATGGAGTGTACCAAAAAGCTCCAGGACGGACAGCGGGGATACCGTGCGCTCTGGGATCATATCATTGAGGTATCCGTTACTGACATGAAGAGAAACTATGAGAAGCTGAAGGTCGATTTTGATCTTTGGAACGGAGAATCCACGGTGCACGACAGGATCCCGGCTATGGTAAAACGTCTTCGGGAAGAAGGCTGGGCCCATGAGTCGGAGGGGGCGCTTGTCATTGATGTCAAGGAAGAGACCGATAATAAGGAGATCCCGCCCTGTATGGTACTCAAATCCGACGGAGCCTCTCTGTACAACACCACGGATCTGGCAACCTTGGAGATGAGACGGGAGAAGATCGATCCCGACCGCGTGATCTATATCGTCGATAAGAGACAGTCCCTGTATTTTGAGCAGATCTTTCGCGCCGCCAGAAAGAGCGGTATCGTAAAGCCGGAGACAAAGCTCTTTTTCCTGGGCTTTGGTACCGTCAACGGCAAGGACGGAAAGCCCTACAAGACCAGAGACGGCGGCGTTATGCGCCTTTCCATGCTGATTGAGCAGATCGAGGAGGCCATGCTTGCCAAGATCCTGGAAAACAAAAAGACCGCTTCGGACGGGGTGATAGATGAAGCGGCAGCCAAACAGACGGCAGATATGGTGGCGCTTGCCGCGATTAAATACGGAGATCTTTCCAACCAGGCAGCCAAGGACTACATCTTTGATGTGGACCGCTTTACCTCCTTCGAGGGAGATACCGGACCGTACATTCTCTACACGATGGTGCGGATCAAGTCCATTCTGAAAAAGTATGAGGAAAAGTTCGGAAAGCTGCCGGAGGATCTGTCCCTGCGCGAGGCAGAGGGCGCTGAGGAAAAGGAGCTGTCTCTGGTTCTTACAAGGTTCAATGCCATGGTACGCGGTGCTTTTGAAGAGCTGGCACCCCATAAGGTCTGCGCCTATGTCTATGAGCTTGCCAACGCGGCAAACCGGTTCTATCACAGCACCAAGATCTTAGATGAGCCCGACGCAGAAAAGCAAAGAGGCTATCTTGCACTGCTGTCTTTGACAGGACGGGTGTTTGAAGCGGGCATTTCCATGCTCGGCTTTGATGCGCCTGAGAAAATGTAGTTGACAAACAATTCTTTTCATTATATACTACACTAGTCGGTTGCAAAACCGCATGGGATCTTAGCTCAGCTGGGAGAGCATCTGCCTTACAAGCAGAGGGTCATAGGTTCGAGCCCTATAGGTCCCATATTTTATGGCGAGGTAGCTCAGTTGGCGAGAGCACGCGGTTCATACCCGCGGTGTCGGGGGTTCAAATCCCTTCCTCGCTACGCTAAATGCCCGAAGGTATGTGCCTTCGGGTCTTTTCGTATTTACAGAGCAGTCGAAGGAGGAACGATAATGCGCATAGGACTTGGATATGATGTTCACAGGCTAGGAGAAAACAGGGATATGATCATTGGCGGTGTCAAGATTCCCTATGAGCTCGGCCTGGTAGGCCACTCGGATGCGGATGTGCTGCTGCATGCCATCATGGATGCCATGCTTGGCGCTGCGGCGCTTGGAGATATCGGAAAGCATTTTCCGGATACGGATGATGCCTACAAGGGAATTTCCAGTGTAAAGCTCTTAGAGAAGGTGGCACAGCTGATAGAAGAGGCCGGATATTTTGTGGAAAATATCGATGCCACGATCATTGCCCAAAAGCCCAAGATGCGCCCGTATATTGATGAGATGCGAAAGGTGATCGCAGAGGCGCTTGGGATTTCCATACAGCAGATCAATGTCAAGGCAACGACGGAGGAAGGACTGGGCTTTACCGGGGCCATGGAAGGGATCAGCGCCCAGGCGATCTGTATGCTCGTATCCCCATCCTATCTGGTTGCGGAGGATGTGACAGGCAGACAGGCCATGTGCGGCAGCTGCGGCGGCTGTCCGAAAGCTGCTTTTCCTGCCGAGTAGAAGCAGCAGATAAAGATTGTAAAATTCCGGGATTTAGGCTATGATTATTCGTGGTTTTACGGATAAGAGAACAGATCAAAAGAGAGGATAAGCAAATGAAGATCTATAATACACTGACAAAGAATAAGGAAGAGTTCAAACCCCTGCGGGAAGGGGAGGTTTCCATGTATGTCTGCGGCCCTACGGTCTATAACCTGATCCACATCGGCAACGCCAGACCCATGATCATTTTTGATACCTTCCGCAGATATATGGAGTATAAGGGCTATCGGGTGAATTACGTATCCAATTTTACCGACGTGGATGACAAGATCATCAAGGCAGCCAATGCAGAAGGCGTGGACAGCTCCGTGATCAGCGAGCGTTATATTGAGGAGTGCAAAAAGGATATGCAGGGCATGAATGTCAGGGAGGCAACCACCCATCCCAAGGCAACCTGCGAGATCGAC
Source organism: Lachnospiraceae bacterium (assembly GCA_024695605.1). Classification (GTDB taxonomy): domain Bacteria; phylum Bacillota; class Clostridia; order Lachnospirales; family Lachnospiraceae; genus RGIG7926. The sequence goes on from JAILHW010000033.1 coordinate 14,610, forward strand.
GGGATGATCGATATGATCTCAACCCTGATCGAAAAGGGCCATGCCTACGTGGCAGCGGACGGTACCGTGTATTTTCGCACCAGGAGCTTTCGGGATTATGGCAAGCTGTCTCACAAGAATCTGGATGATCTGCAATCGGGCGGAAGATCGCTTCTGGTCACGGGAGAGGATCAAAAGGAGGATCCCCTGGATTTCGTGCTGTGGAAGCCGAAAAAAGAGGGAGAGCCCTATTGGGAGTCACCCTGGTGCCAGGGACGTCCCGGCTGGCATATTGAATGCTCCGTGATGAGCAAGCGGTATCTGGGAGATACCATTGATATCCATGCGGGCGGAGAGGATCTGATTTTTCCGCATCATGAAAATGAGATCGCCCAGTCCGAAGCGGCAAACGGCGTACCCTTTGCCCACTACTGGATGCACAATGCGTTCTTGAATATCGATAACAGAAAAATGAGCAAGTCCCTGGGGAACTTCTTTACCGTCCGGGACATCAGCGAAAAGTACGATCTGCAGGTACTGCGGTTCTTCATGCTTTCGGCCCATTACAGAAGTCCCCTGAATTTCTCGGACTCTCTGATGGAGGCCGCAAAGAATTCTCTGGAGCGGATCACGAACTGCGTATCGGCCCTGGACTTTGCCGTGGAAAACAAAGGCGGAGAGCTTGGCGCCGGGGAAGCGGCTTTGCTGGAGCAGGCCGCAGGCTTTCGGACAGCCTTCGAGGAGGCGATGGAGGATGACTGCAATACGGCAGATGCCATCTCCAGCGTCTTTGAGCTGGTGAAGTTCGCAAACCAGGCGTTGAAGGAAGAAAGAAGCGGGGCCTTCTATAAAAAGCTGAAGGATGACATTTTGCAGCTGTGCGATATACTGGGCCTGATCGTAGAGAAGCAGGAAGCGCTTCTGGATGAAGAGATCGAAGACCTCATCGCCCAGCGCCAGCAGGCCAGAAAGGATAAGAACTTTGCAAGAGCGGATGAGATCCGTGATCTTTTGAAGGAAAAGGGCATTTTGCTGGAGGATACCAGAGAGGGCGTTAAGTGGAAAAGGGAGTCATGAACGCAGCACTTTTGAAAGAGTATTTTGATCTGCCGGATCAGGATATCCGGACCTATTCTCCCCTGACGCTGGCGTTTCTGGGGGACAATGTCTTTGATCTTCTGATCCGCAGCATTCTGGTGCAGCAGGGCAACCGGTCGGCGAATCATTTGCACAGGGATAAGAGCAGGCTCGTAAAGGCCGAGACCCAGGCAAAGATCCTGGATGCCATCCGAAAGGAGCTGACCCCGGAGGAGGAGGCTGTCTGCAGACGGGGACGCAATGCCAAATCCTACAGTATGCCAAAGCATGCCAAGATGTCCGATTACCGTAAGGCGACCGGTCTGGAGGCGTTGTATGGCTATCTGTATCTGCAGGGGGACAGCGAGCGGATCCTTTCCCTGACCCAAAAGGGACTGCTTGCGATCGGAATGCCCGGGGAAAAGATGCCCGATCATTTGAAAACGGAAGAATAAGGATCATACTATGAGATATGAAGAATCAGTCATTGAGGGCAGAAATGCAGTGCTGGAGGCTTTAAAGAGCGGCCGGGCGATCGACCGGATCTTTGTGCTGGACGGCTGTCAGGACGGCCCTGTCAATACCATTAAGCGGGAGGCCAAAAAGCGCGACATCATGCTTCGCTATGTGCAAAAGGAGCGCCTGGACCAGCTTTCCGGCAGCGGCAAGCACCAGGGCGTGATCGCCTATGTGGCAGCCTACGAATATGCAGAGGTAGAGGATCTTCTAAAGGCGGCCAGAGATGCCGGTGAGGATCCGTTTTTGGTGCTCCTGGACGGGATCGAGGATCCCCACAATCTGGGGGCCATCATCCGAAGCGCCAACCAGGCGGGCGCGCATGGCGTGATCATCCCCAAGAACCGGGCGGTAGGACTGACGGCCACCGTGGCAAAAACCTCTGCAGGTGCCCTGAACTATACCCCTGTGGCCAGAGTTACCAATCTGGTACGGTGCATGGAGGAGCTGAAGAAGGAAGGCCTTTGGTTTGTCTGCGCCGATATGGACGGAGAGGTCATGTATCGTCAGAATCTGACAGGGCCCATCGGTCTTGTGATCGGCTCTGAGGGCGGCGGCGTGAGCCGTCTGGTAAAGGAAACCTGTGATCTGACGGCATCCATTCCCATGAAGGGCCAGATCGATTCCCTGAATGCTTCCGTGGCAGCGGGGATCCTTTGCTATGAGATCGTAAGACAGCGCGGGTACCGCGGCTGAAAGCGCCACAAGACGGGAGAGAGTATGGGAAAAGACAAAAGCAGGGAGCAGACGGACGAGTCGCTCCTGTTGCAATACCGGGAGGGAGACAGAGCGGTTCTGGATGAGCTTTTCGGCAGATACAAGGATATGGTCAGGATCAAAGCAAGGAGCATGTTCATTCTGGGCGGAGACAATGACGATCTGATTCAGGAGGGGATGATCGGTCTTCTGAAGGCGGTCCGGGATTATGATGCCTCCCAGGGATCCTCCTTTCACAGCTTCGCAGAGCTTTGCATCTCCCGCCAGATCTATACGGCGGTGCAGTCTGCCAACCGCAAAAAGCATTCACCGCTGAATCACTATGTATCGATCTACCGGGACCGGACGGATGAAACGGGCGGCGGAGAGGATCTTTTGTCGGTGCTCGAGGCATCGGAAAGCTTTGATCCGGAAAAGCTTATGATCGACAGAGAAAATGTCTCCAGGATCTACCGGATGATCGATCAGCTGCTGAGTCCTTTGGAAAAACAGGTGCTGGATCTGAAGCTGACGGGAATGAACTATACACAGATCGCAGCCGTTCTGGAAAGAGAGCCAAAATCCGTTGATAATGCCATCGGCAGGATCAAGAAAAAACTGGGAGAAAAGTTGCTGTAAAGGACGGCGCCTTCTTGACGCAGGCAATAGAGTTGTATTAAAATAGTTATGTTCTTTTTGAGAAAGAGATAGATAATACGGGAGGAAAGAAACAATGGACAGACTGGATCCGGCGACTTTACGCATGAGAGAGAAGATCTACAAGGAATTGAAGGTCACTTTCTTAAGCATTGAGAATCAGATCAAGGAGATCGAGGAGAATAAACGGGAATATGAGATGAAATGTGATCTCTATGGTCAGTGCCTTTCCGAGAAGCTTTTAAGCGAGGGAAGCGATATTGTAAAGGAGCACCTGACGGAAGCAAAAGCGGAGATGGAGGCCTGTGACCGGGAGCTTGAAAAGCTGAAGATGCAAAGAGAAGCATACCGGATCGAGATTGAGATCTTTGATGCGAATATGAGATAAGAAAAAGTAAAAAGCCCGCAAACCAAGGTTTACGGGCTTTTAAAAAAGAAAGAGCTGCTAACCAGACTCGAACTGGTGACCTCATCCTTACCAAGGATGCGCACTACCGCCTGTGCTATAGCAGCAACTTTCGGCTGTTTTCCAGCCACGAATGCTATTGTATCAGAGTATTGAGTGTTTGTCAAACAAAAAATCATAAAAAGGTTTACTTGTTTATGGATACGAAAGAGCAGTTTAAAGAACTGATCGAACAAAACGAGAAAAGAGTCAATACCATATTGAGCAGGGGCAACCTTGCATTTCTGATCCTTTGCCCGGTGATCATTCTTGTGACGCTGTCGGGCGTATTGGTGATCCCCAGGGATCAGATGGTGGGAGTTGTCACCATTCTGGCGCTCCTGGCCCTGGTCCCGGCCATTGTCTGTCCCAGAGTCTATCACGAATCCACCGCCCGGATCGTTGTTCTGACGGCGATGGAGGTTACGGTCTGTATCCTGGGCCTGAATCCGATCTTCAGCGTAAGCATGCTGTATCTTCTGGTTCCCCTGGTGAGCTTGATGTACCTGAAAAAGGACGTCTTTCTGGCGGTTGCCAGAAACTGTTTTTTTGCCATGCTGATCACGGAGCTTCTCAAGTTCCTGGATCTGATCCGCAATAACGAAGAGGTGACACTGGGAAGCGTATACCGCCAGAGCTATGATAATCTGATCCCGGTGGTATTTGGCTATGTACTGGTCATGCTCGTGATGTATTTCCTTTATGGCTGGATCTATTCTTTGATGCTCTTTGTGCTGAACATTGAAAAGGAGCAGCAGCCCGTGGTGCGAACCGTGGCAGAGCCGGAGGAAAAGGAGGCCGAGAGCATCACCTACAATGTGAAGGGCCTGTTTTTGTCCATCAACCAGACCGTACAGGGCCTGATTCGCGGAAAGGACAAGACCCTTGCCGTCAATGTGGATTACAACCTTCCGGCGGCACTGAAGGGCAATCCGGAGCAGATCAAGCTGGCGATCGTCAGCATCCTTTCCGATTTCCTGCAGTTTACGGACGAGGGAACCGTTACCCTGAGTGTGACCTATGAAAAAGGCATCGTTCCCAGAAAGGGACAGAATATCACCATTATCTGTCGGATCCTCTGTTCCGAGGATCTGACGGAAAAAGTGCGCGACGGGATCACCATGGGTCTTGCGCTGGCAAAGAACGTCATCGGCAAGATGGGCGGCGTGATCCTGGACAAATCCTTCGGAACCACGCTGACACAGACCTGCTACACGGTATCGTTTTTGCAGGAGGTAGCAGAGGAAGAGACGCTGGGTATGCTCAAGCAGAAGAACCGCGATGAGCAGGAGGCGCTGATCTCCATTTCCAGAAAGCGTGAGCAGAATCTTTTGCAGGGTAGAGAGGTAAAGGCCCTGATCGTGGATGACAGTAAGGAGAATATCCGCCTTGTGAGTGCGATCCTCAAATCCTTCGGCGTTAAGTCCCAGGGTGTGACCTCCGGTCAGGAGGCGATTGAAAGACTCTACTCTAAGGGAATAGATTTCGTGATCATCGACCATATGATGCCCGGAAAGAGCGGGATCCAGACAGCGAAGGAGATCCGTCAGATCGACGATCCCTATTTTGAACTGCTGCCTTTGATGGTCATGTCATCCAATATTACCGACGAATTCAGACAGATCTTTGCGGAAGCCGGATTTGCCGAGATCATCTCAAAACCGATCAAAGAGGAGGAACTCAGACTTGCGATCTCAAGAATCTACCTTTCTTAAGAAGATCACGCTTTTACAGGCGCTTACGGCTGCGGCTGCAGCCGTTTTTTCTATGTTTGCGCTCCTTTACAGCTTATCGGGGATCATTTACGGAAAGAAGGCGCATTTTTCCCAGCTCATCAGCTCCGTGACCATCTGGCGCGGGTATCCGAAGCAGGTGGATCTGACCATCGTGCATGCGCTGCTCATCGGTCTGCCGGTGTTGTTTGTACTCTTTTTGCTGCTGGAATGGTTCTGGATGGAAAAGGTGCCGGAAGGGAAAAAAAGCGGTCTTTTCTTTCTGGGCGGGTACTTTGCAGCACTCTGGATGATCTTTGCGGATAAGAGTGTGGGACAGGAGTATGTGTTTCTGGTCATTGTGCTGGCACTGGCCTATTGCATGGTGGGATCGGCACAAACCTTTGTCACGCTGAGTGCAGAGGTGCTTTTGATCACCTCGGCGTTTGCGGGACTTTTCTGGATCGCCAACCTAAAGCTTCGGGAAGCGGGGCTGATCTGGGGCGTGTTCGGACAGATGGCACTGGGGATCTTCGGCCTTATCCTGATCCTTGCGGCATTTATGGCAAAAACAAAGCAGGGAAGGGCGATGATCACATCGCTTGCATCCTTTGCTCCCTTTCTGATCGCTTTATCCCCCATCGGGATGTTCCGCTTCTGGTATGTGTATAAGGCGCCGGAGGGGATGGATTATATGCCGCTGTTTGCATCGGGCAGATGGAAGCTGCTTTGTATCCTGATGGCGATGGCAGGCGCAGCTGTTCTTGCGCTGCGCAGAAAAAAGGGCGTGTCCGGACCGGATTATGCAGCCGTTTTGCCGGGACTTGTCATGCTTCGCATGTACTCCCTTCCGGAGGGCGTGATGAGCATTGATTATTTCCATAACGGAGAGATCCTTTTGCCGATGCAGCAGCTTGTATCCTTTGGGAAGCTGCCCTACAGGGATCTGATCCCGATCCACGGCTTTTGCGACTATTACTACGGACTGATCAACTATCTTTTGTTTGACAATACCTATCTGTCCCTGAATGCGGCAAAGTGTGTGGGCGATCTGTTTATGGCGCTGTTTTATGCACTGCTGCTATATGTGGTTTTGAAAAAAAGACTGCCAAAGGAGACGGCGGGGGCGCTTGGCCTGCTTCTGATCTGGCTGGTGCTGCCCTATCTGATCACGGCGGGGATGCGCTATGTCTTTTTGTTTGCACTCTTTCTGGTGTGCTTTTGCATCGAGTATGAAAGCAGCCTGACTTTTTGTCTGCGCTGGCTTTGCTTTTCCATCCTGGCCATCGCCTGGAATCCCTCCATCGGCGGTGCGGGAGCCCTGGCCTTTTGTCCGCTTGCGCTGTACCGGTTTGTAAAGGGCGGCGGAAAAGAACTCGCAGGCGCCTTTGTCACGAAGGAGAAAAAAACGCTCCTAAGCCTTGGAGCGCACCTTTTGCTGGGGCTTTGCTTTATCCCTGTCTTTTTGGGGATCCTCTCCTATCTGGCAGACAATGCCGCGACCACGGTGGAAGCAAACGGGATGGAGATGATCACGGACCTGAAACAGGCGGCCTCGTATTTTGTGCCGGGCCTGGTGGGAGAGCAGGGAACCTTTTTCATGACGGCCTTTGCAGGATTGCTTGTACTGCTCCTTGTCTGCTTTGCGGCACTGAAAAGCGAGCAGGGGATGCGGGGAAGATTTGTAACATTGCTTCTTTTCTTCTACGTGATCGCGGAGTATTCCTATGTGCGCTTTGACGAGGGGCTTCGGACCACGGTACTGGGTGCCTTCGGATGTCTGCTGCTGGTGCTTTTGTACATCGGCAGGGAGGATGGCAGACGGGGGATCGGATTTGCCATGCTGCTGCTGTTTTTGTGGCTGAGTGCGCCGGCACCCTTTTTGTCCGCATCCGAAAACGAGATCATCGGAAGGATCCCGGAAAGCACGCTTCTTTCGGTGATGGGAAAGGAAACCGAGGATCCCGTTGTCTATCTGCAGGGAGAGAGCGCAGAGCTGCCAAAGCTGGGATGCGGCTTTCTGTCAGCCAATGCGCTGCAGAATCTGCAAAATATCAGGACGGTGCTGGATGCCTGTGGTGAGGATGTTTTGGATCTGACCAATGCGGTGGGCTATGAGGTGATCTTTGATAAGGCACTTGTGATGCCCTA
>JAILHW010000235.1 GCA_024695605.1 Lachnospiraceae bacterium
GGAAGCCGAAAAAGCAGCCAAGGAGGCAAAAACCGAATAACCTTCAGAGCAAGAAACACAAAAAACGGCAGATCCGAACGATCTGCCGTTTTCTCATTTCTGATTTTCGTTTTCTTATTTCTTCAAAGGACTTTCGCGGTAGATGATATCCTCTCGTCCCGGTCCGTTGGACACCATGGTGATAGGATATCCGATCTGCTGCTCAATAAACTCCACATACTTTTTGCAGTTCTCCGGCAGCTTGTCAAACTCACGAATGCCGCGGATGTTCTCTCCCTTCCAGCCGGGAAGCCTGGTATAAACGGGCTTAGAGCGCTCCAGCTTGGCCGTTACCGGGAAGTCCGTGGTCTGCTCGCCGTCGATCTCGTAGGCCGTGCAGACAGGGATCTCATCCAGATAGCCCAGTACATCCAATACCGTAAAGGCCACATCCGTGGTACCCTGCAGGCGGCATCCGTATTTGGAAGCCACACAGTCAAACCATCCCATTCTTCTGGGTCTGTGGGTCGTTGCGCCGTATTCTCCGCCATCGCCGCCGCGCTCACGAAGCTCCTGCGCTTCCTTCTCATCCAGGATCTCCGTTACAAAGGCACCTGCACCTACTGCAGAGGAATATGCCTTGCAGACGGTAACCACCTCTTTGATCTCATAGGGCGGAAGTCCCGCACCGATGGCGCCGTAGGCTGCCAGGGTTGAGGAGGAGGTTACCATCGGATAGATCCCATGATCCGGATCCTTCAGGGTTCCCAGCTGTCCCTCCAGCAGTATCTGCTTGCCTTCCTTTAACGCTTTATCCAAAAACAGGGAAACATCGCAAACATAGGGTGCTACCATATCTCTGTATGTATGCAGCGTATTCAAAAGCTCAGCAGGATCCAGTGCCGGCTTGTGATACAGATGCTCCAGCATCACATTTTTCAGACCGCAGACCCTTTCCACCTTTTCCTTCAGGATCTCCTCATCAAACAGCTCACTGACCTGGAATCCGATCTTGGCATACTTATCGGAATAAAAAGGTGCGATTCCGGATTTGGTAGAACCAAAGGATTTGCCTGCCAGTCTCTCCTCCTCGTACTGATCAAACAGTACATGATAGGGCATAACGATCTGGCAACGGTCAGAAACCAGGATTTTGGGCATCGGTACGCCCTGCTCTGTGATCTCCCCTATCTCCTTCATCAGCTTGGGAATATCCAGTGCTACGCCATTGCCGATGATGCTGGTGGTATGATCGTAAAACACGCCGCTGGGCAGGGTATGCAGTGCAAATTTGCCGTAATTGTTCACAATGGTGTGACCTGCATTGGCTCCGCCCTGAAAACGGATGATAATGTCAGCCTTCTCTGCCAGCATATCCGTGATCTTGCCTTTTCCTTCGTCTCCCCAGTTCGCTCCTACTATTGCTTTTACCATTCGTTTGTTCTCCTTATGATCGCTCAGAAAAACGCCTCCGGCCTATGGCCGTATGGCTGCAACTTTGCCTCCGGCGCTGCCCCTTTGCAAAAAACGCCTTAAGTAGTATATACCACAATCCGCGGATTGTAAAATGATTTCTGTCAGATCCAGTGCAGACACTTTCCCACGATGCCAAAGATAGAATTTGTTAGTGATTTGTTAGTCATTTCTTAATAGTACTTTATAGTTTATTCACCACTTAAACACAAAATGAACACAATTTCTGTTTACCATTACATCATCGAAGGAAAAGACCCCTCAACTTTTCTTTCGAAAGTGTTTCAACTCTTTATATTTTTTCATGAATCCCTCATAAGAAAAAGAAAAGCGGCTTCCGACGGGAAGCCGTTTTTCTGTCCTTTTTTCTTCTTATACATTGATCTCTGCTGTTACGCCGCGAAGCTCCTCTCTTTCGCTGAGCGCCGGATACACCACTTCCTTTAAGTATTTCTCTACCTGCTTCGGTGCACGGCCCACATACAGGGAAGGCTCCATGGTCTTTTCCAGTTCCTCCAGGGTAAGACCGAATCTGTCGTCGGAAGCAATGAGCTCTAACAGATTGTTGTCACCGCCGTCCTTCTTTACATGCTCGCCGGCCTGCATGGACAGCTTTCTGATCTCCTCATGCATCTCCTGTCTGTTATCACCCTTCTTTACCGCATTCATCATGATGTTTTCCGTTGCCATGAAGGGCAGTTCGCTCATCAGGTGCTTTGCGATTACCTTTTCATTGACCACAAGGCCGGAGGTGACATTCAGGCAAAGATCCAGGATACCGTCGGTTGCAAGGAAGCCCTCCGGAATGGAAAGGCGCTTGTTGGCCGAGTCATCCAGGGTTCTTTCAAACCACTGGGTTGCGGAGGTGATCGCCGGATTCAGCGCATCTACCATCACATACCTTGCCAGAGAAGCGATCCTCTCACTTCTCATGGGATTTCTCTTATAAGCCATGGCGGAGGATCCGATCTGGTTCTTCTCAAAGGGCTCCTCTACTTCCTTCAGATGCTGAAGGAGCCTGATATCGTTGCTCATCTTGTGTGCAGAAGCTGCGATCCCTGCCAGCACATTGACAACTCGGGTATCCACCTTTCTCGAATAGGTCTGTCCGGATACCGGATAGCAGGCTTCAAATCCCATCTTGGCTGCGATCATGGGATCGATCCGATCGATAACGGAATCATCATCATTAAAGAGCTCCTTAAAGGAAGCCTGCGTACCTGTGGTTCCCTTGGAGCCAAGCAGCTTCAAAGTGCCGGATACATACTCCAGATCTTCCAGATCCATCAAAAACTCATTGATCCAAAGCGTTGCACGCTTGCCCACTGTGGTAGGCTGTGCCGGCTGAAAATGGGTGAACGCCAACGTAGGCACGCTCTTTTGTGCTTCCGCAAAGCGGGAAAGCTCATCGATGAGGCTGACCAGCTTCTTTCTTACCAGATCCAGGGCCTTTTTCATAACAATAATATCTGTGTTATCTCCCACGTAGCAGGAGGTAGCTCCCAGATGGATGATCCCGGCTGCCTTCGGGCACTGCTTTCCGTAAGCATAGACGTGACTCATCACATCGTGACGCACTTCCTTCTCCCGAGCCTTAGCCACATCATAGTTGATATCCTCCGCATGGCTTTTGAGCTCATCGATCATCTCCTGCGTGATGACCGGCATGCCATCCCTGGACAGCCCCAGCTCCATCTCCGTCTCCGCCAGTGCGATCCAAAGCTTTCTCCAGGTCTTAAACTTCATATCCGGCGAGAAGATGTACTGCATCTCATTGCTTGCATACCTCTCCGATAAAGGACTTACATACCTGTCGTTACTCATTGTTTCTTACCTCCTGATATATTATGTAAACTAAAGTGTTGATACCTTCCCAATAAACTCTCTGACACGGACATTGTCAGTGGAAAAGACCTCCTCCGGCGTCCCTTCGGCTGCCACGACGCCTTTCTCCATAAAAATGATCCGGTCAGAAAGCTCCTTTGCAAAGAGCATCTCATGGGTGACGATGACCATGGTCATCTTCTCATCTGCAAGGGATCTGATCACCTTCAAAACCTCTCCGGTCAGCTCCGGATCCAGCGCAGAAGTCGGTTCATCAAAGAACAGGATCTCCGGTGACAGAGCCAGGGCCCTTGCAATGGATACCCTCTGCTGCTGACCGCCGGAAAGCTGAAAAGGATAGGCATCCGCCTTATCCTTAAGCCCCAGCCTCTCAAGCAGGGATAATGCTTTGTTCTCAGCCTCTGCCTTATCCATATTCCCCTGTAGAATCACAGGCTCCGTAATATTTTTCAGAACGCTGTAATGGGGAAACAGATTAAAATTCTGAAATACCAGTCCGAAATGTCTGTGAAGCCTCCTAAGCTCCGCCTTGGATGCATAGACGCTTTTTCCGCCCTCACTTTTGGCTGCATACTCTCCCAGGTAGGAAAGCTCTCCGTCATCCATCCACTCCAAAAGGGATGCGCACCGAAGGATGGTGGATTTTCCGGACCCCGATGGCCCGATGATGGAAACCACCTCTCCCTGCCGGACCTTAAGGGAAAAATCCCGAATGACCTCCAGCTCATCAAAGGACTTCTTCATATGTGAAATGGAAAGTATCGTTTTTTCCTGCTCGCTCATCTTTCTTCCTTATCTGTAATATGCCATACTCTTTTCCAGCCGCTCCATGCAAAATGCCACCAGCAGGTTAAACACATAGTAAAACAGCCCCGCTGCCATCAGCGGCACCACCGTAGTCTGGGCGCTGGCCACCTGCTTGGCCATGGTAAACATCTCCGCCACCGCAAGGGCAAAGGCTAGAGATGTATCCTTCACCAGCGTGATCACCTCATTGGTGACCGGCGGCAGGATCCTTTTTACCACCTGGGGAAAGATGATCCTGAAAAATGTTTGCCCGGAGGAATAGCCCAGTACCCTGGCCGCCTCATACTGGCCCACGGGCATGGACTCGATCCCGCTTCTGTAGATTTCCGCAAAATAGGCCGCGTAGTTTAAGACAAAGCCAATGATCACGGCTACCATACGATATCCGGTACCGATCTTGATCCGAAACAGATAATAGGGACCGAAATAGACCACCAGAAGCTGCAGCATCAGCGGTGTTCCGCGCATAATGGATATATAGATCTTGCTGATGGTCATCACCACTTTATTTTTGGACATTCTGCCAAACGACACCAAAAGTCCCAGTGGCAGGGAGAAGATCAATGTCAACACAAAGATCTCCACCGTCACCAGCATTCCGCTGCCAAGCTGCAGCACCATTGTTTCCAGATTCATACCGATCTCCCGATTTTTTTCTCAAAAACGATTATTTGAGGCATACCATATCTTCCAGGCCCCACTCTCTTGCGATCCTGTCAAAGGTGCCGTCGCGGAGCATATCATACAGCGTCTTCTGTACCTTGTCCCGAAGCTCGTCGTTGCCCTTCAAAAAGCCGACGCCGTACTGCTCGGAGGAAAGATACTCTTCCAAAATCACAAACTTGCCTTCTGCTCTGGAAGCCATCTGGTAATTGGCCACGCCGATATCCATGGCAACCGCATCCACGGCACCTGCCTCAAGATCCATGAAGGCTGTGTTATAATCTGCGAACTGATTCAGGGAAGCAAAGCTTTCCTTCAGATCTTTATTGGCATCGTCCTCAAGGGCTGCCAGTGCGGAGGAATCAGCCTGCACCGCAACGACCTTGTCGGCAAGATCCTTCTGCTTCTTGATCCCGGAATCCGCTGCCACTACAAATACTTGGCTGTTATCCACGTAAGGGACCGTCCAGCTGTAGGCATCCTCTCTGCCGTTGATGGTAAATCCGTTCCAGATGCAGTCGATGGCACCGGAGGATAATTCCATATCCTTGGCATCCCAGTCGATCGGCTGTTTTTTCAGCTCCCAGCCATTTCTCTTGCACACTTCCTCTGCCAGGGAAAGATCAAAGCCTACGTACTCGCCCTTGTCATCCATATATCCATAGGGCGGGAACTCCGCATCAAAGCCCACGGTAAACACGCCGTCCTCTACGCCGCTGCCCGCTGCCTTTTCGGTGTCGGTGTTTACCTCCCCCTTAGAGCCGCACCCTGCAAGGGCGGTTGCCATCATTGCTACAGTCAGAATCATAGCCAGTTTCTTTTTCATAGTTTTCTCCTCTCATACAAGACACTTTGACCAAACAGGCCCTTTGCCTTTTGGTCCCACATAGCGAATTTTATCACATTCTCATGAACAATTCTATGTACAATTTATACGAAGAAGGAGTGAGCCAAAGCTCACTCCTCCGTCCAGAACAATTCATCCAGTGTTTTTCCCAGAATCTTGCATATGCTGATGCACAGGTTTATGGTGGGATTATAGTCTCCCTTTTCAATGGCGCTGATGGTCTGTCTGGATACCCCCGCCTTCTTGGCCAGATCGTCCTGGGAAAGATCCATACCGGCTCTTGCCGCTTTTAATTTCAGATTCTTCATAGTCTCAGTCCTCCTTCTGTCCGTTGTCGGTGATCTTTTTAAACAGGATCTCCAGACCGATCACGATGAAGAGAACCGCTACCAAAAGGTTGATGGAGGTTGACTGTAATACGCCGTCCTTTACCATGGTTCCTTCTGCAATGCTGAAGCCTGCAAAGGCGAAGTTTACTAAAGAAATGATAATGCTGACTGCCGCAAAGCGCCCCATGCTGTTGTTTAATCCTATATAAGCGTCATTCCAGATGCAGTAGGATACCTGTACCAGCACGCCCACCAGGATCACCATAAAGTGAAGGGTGTACCCGTCAAGGGGAAGACTGAAGCTGCCGCTTGTCAGCCAGCACAAGAGTCCTTCGCAGGCTACCATAGCCCAAAATGCGTACTGATATGCTTTCCCTCTGGCGATCTTTTGCATCTCGTCATACTTCGTCTTGGCCTTTCCGTCCTTGTTGATTGCTTTCAGAACAAAGAAGCTGATGATCAATCCTGCTATGATCCCGATTCCGACTCCAAGCATTTTTCCATTGCTGTAATTCATGTTTCTACCGTCCTTTCTCTGCTTCCGGATGTTATGTATCCGGTGGTTTGTGCGTTATGTTAACCAGTTATCTTTCGATTGCTTTTTTGCTGCTCTTTATTCCGGCTTCTTATTCCTGTTCTTTACAACTTACCGCTTCCTGCCTGCCTCTTACTCCTCATTGCCCTCACCGCGAATCTCTTTTCTGTACTTGTTCATCACAAAGATGTTGATCCAAAGGGATAAACTGCAAAGAAGCATTTCTACTCTCACATGATCTCCGATCACTCCGAAAAACTCAAGTGTGATCATGGACATTCCGATCAAAGCTCCCGTAAAGGAAATTGCCCAAAGGATCTTTGCTGCCGTGGGAAGGTTTTTGTAGTTTCTCCAAAACATCCTGTTGTTCATCGTTGCTGTCATAATGTGCTCCTTTCATCCTC
>JAILHW010000024.1 GCA_024695605.1 Lachnospiraceae bacterium
ATCTTCCGAGTGAATGATCGGGTACAGAAGTTCATCGAGCATATTGCGATTTATCGCTGCAAGCTCACCTATCTTTCTGAAATTGACCTGCAGTCTTTCGGAATAATTATCAGCAGTATCATCCTTTGTGATAGACGGCGAAGAAAGACGCCTTATATCATAGGCACGTTGTGCATATTCCTGAAAAATCCTTCTGATCTCTTCGTTATTCATCTATACTCCTTCTATCTGTTTCGTCATCATAAGGCTAGCAGGCCATAGCGATCAAAATATTAAGCAGCTGCACAATGATTCCTCTGGCAGATCCGGATTCGTGTATTCATGTGCAAATGCCTCACATCTGTTTAATACCTATATTATAGTTTCTTTTTCCCGCTTTTTTTACCATAATATATGCTCCAAAAGCAAAAACCGAGGTTGCAGAATCCCTCCAAAAAGATTAAAATGGAGGATGCTGAATAAAAGTTATTTAGGGAAGGAAAAAAAAGTTACCCGATGCTTACACAAACTCCGGCGGCAGAACGCATCCATATCGGCATCTTCGGCTTGCGAAATGCAGGAAAATCCAGTCTGATCAATGCCCTGACGGGACAGGATCTGGCTATTGTTTCCGCGCAAAAGGGAACCACCACGGATCCCGTATCCAAGACCATGGAGCTGCTCCCCTTAGGGCCTGTGGTGATCATTGACACCCCCGGCTATGATGACGAGGGAGATCTGGGTGCTCTTCGTATGGAAAAAACAAAGCAGGTGCTGGAGCGCTCGGACCTGGCTATTCTGGTTATGGACGCCGCCCTTGGTATGACGGATGGGGACCGGGATTTTCTGAAACAGATACAGGACCATAAGATCCCCTATCTGGTGGTAGCAAATAAATGTGATTTAGATACTCCTTCCAACCCGCAGGATTCCACAATTCACGTTGCATCAGAAGACATCTCCATTCTCTCTGTCAGCTCCAGGACCGGAGAAGGGATCTTTGAATTAAAAGAGGCCTTGGGCGGATTGCAGGAAACAGGAGCAAAGGAAACACCCTATCTGCAGGATCTTTTTACAGAAGGCGATACCGTAGTGCTGGTGTGCCCCATTGATGAATCTGCTCCTAAGGGACGTATGATTCTGCCCCAGCAAATGGCGATCAGAGATATCCTTGACAGCGGCGGCGCAGCTTTGGTGATACAGCCTGCCCAGCTTGCCCAAACTCTTAAGGTGCTTACCCAAAAGCCAGCTCTGGTGGTCTGTGACAGCCAGGCTTTTTCTGAGGTGGCAAAAGCTGTTCCGGAAGATATTCCGCTCACCTCTTTTTCCATCTTAATGGCCCGCTACAAGGGATTCCTTACCTCTGCCATCGAAGGGGTGAAGGCCATTGACAATCTGCAGGATGGTGACCGGATCCTCATTGCCGAGGGTTGTACCCACCACAGACAGTGTGGAGACATCGGCACGGTAAAGATCCCGGGTTGGCTGAAAAAGCATACCGGAAAAAGTCTGCTTATTGAAACCGCATCCGGCAAGGATTTTCCGAGGGACCTTTCCTCTTTTGCTCTGATCATCCAATGCGGCGGCTGTATGCTGACCGAGCGGGACATCGCAAACAGGCGCTCCATGGCCGAAGTCCAAAAGGTGCCCTTTACCAACTACGGCACAGCCATCGCAGCCATGAAGGGGATCCTTCCAAGAAGCCTTGCGCCGCTTGGCATCACTTTGTAAGATATGACATCACAGAGGCGGTACGTCCCAACAGGCATCCGCCCATCAACCATATAGAACATGAAACACAAGGAGATCACTACCATGTACGATCCGAAATCAAACAAAGCCGAGGATTTCATCAATGACGAGGAGATCCGTGCTACCCTGGCCTGGGCCGAGGAGAATAAAAACAATCTTGCCCTCATCGATGAGATTCTGGAAAAGGCAAGACCCATCAGGGAGGGAAACACCTGCCACTGCCGCGGCCTGACCCACAGGGAGGCACTGGTGCTGCTGTGCTGCGAAGAACCCTCCCGCATCGAGAGAATGTATGAGATCGCGGAGGAGATCAAGCTGGCATTTTACGGCAACCGCATCGTGATCTTTGCTCCCCTGTATCTTTCCAACTACTGCGTCAACGGATGTCTGTACTGTCCTTATCATTTAAAGAATCAGCACATCCCCCGCAAGAAGCTGACCCAGGAGGAGGTCAGGGCCGAGGTTATCGCGCTGCAAGATATGGGCCACAAGCGCCTCGCCATTGAGGCCGGCGAGGATCCGGTAAACAATCCCATCGAATACATCTTAGAGTGCATCGATACCATCTACAGCGTACACCATAAAAACGGTGAGATCCGAAGGGTCAATGTCAACATTGCGGCAACCACGGTGGAGAATTATACAAAACTGAAGGATGCAGGCATCGGTACCTACATCCTTTTCCAGGAAACCTATCACAAGGAAAGCTATGAGCGTCTGCACCCCACAGGTCCCAAGCACAACTATGCTTATCATACCGAGGCTATGGACCGGGCTATGGAAGGCGGCATCGATGATGTTGGGCTCGGCGTTTTATTCGGTCTGGAACTTTACAAATACGAGCTTGCCGGACTTTTGATGCACGCAGAGCACTTAGAGGCCGTCTTCGGTGTGGGCCCGCATACCATCAGTGTTCCCAGAGTCAAACGGGCTGACGATATCGATCCCGATGTCTTTGACAACGGCATTGATGATGATACCTTTACCAGGATCGTGGCCTGCATCCGTCTCGCGGTTCCCTATACCGGAATGATCGTCTCCACCAGAGAGACCGAAGCCGTCAGAAAGCGGCTTTTGCAGGTAGGTATTTCCCAGGTCAGCGGCGGATCCCGTACCTCCGTTGGCGGCTACACCGCCAAGGAGCGCCCCCACGATACGGAGCAGTTTGATGTATCCGATCAAAGGAGCCTTGACGAGGTGACCGGCTGGCTGATGGACAACGGCCATATCCCCTCCTTCTGCACCGCCTGCTACAGGGCAGGACGCACCGGCGACCGGTTTATGCAGCTTTGCAAGAGCGGCCAGATCCAAAACTGCTGCCATCCCAATGCGCTGATGACACTGGCGGAATATCTGGAGGATTACGCAAGCCCTGAAACCAAGGCAAAGGGCTATGCCATGATCCAAGAGGAGCTGGAAAAGATCCCGAAGGAGGAAGTAAAAAAGATCGCTGCCGAAAACATCGAAGCGATCCGCACCTCCAACCGGAGAGATTTTCGTTTTTGAATCCTAAAACCGGGACAGGACTATAAAGCGTCCTGTCCCTTTTTTTCTAAGAATTTATAACAGATTGCCCCCTCGGGACAGTGCTCCATGCACTCTCCACAATGGATGCACTCTCTGTCGCCGACCTTTCGGCAGTCCATTTTGCAGTGTCTGATACAACGATCACATCCCGTGCACTTTTTTTCATCCACACGGACCCCTGCGATCGCGGCCGGAGCAAAGAAGGAATACAGCGCCCCCAGGGGGCAAAGGAAGCGGCAAAATGCTCTGTAGCAGCACATGCACAAAAGCAGGATCAGCGCAAGCAAAAATACCTTCCAGGAAAAAAGTGCGCCGATCATGCCGCGAAGGGGCTTATTGGCAAGCGTCAAAGGGATCCCTGCCTGAAGGGTTCCCGCAGGACAGATGTATTTGCAAAAGCCGGGCGCCAGTTTGATCAGTGGGATTGCGATCACAAAGACCAGAAGGATTGCATATTTCAAGAAGGAAAGTGTCCTTGTGACTTTGCTCTTTTTCAGCTTCGGCAGTGGGATCAGATACAAAAGCTCCTGCAAAAATCCAAAGGGACAGAACCATCCGCAGATCACTCTTCCCAAAAGAAGTCCAAACAAAAGCAGCGTTCCGAGGATGTAATACGGGACCTTATATCTGGAAGATAAAAGCCCGCTTTGCAGACTCCCCAAGGGGCAGGCGCCGACCGCGCCCGGACAGGAATAGCAGTTCAGTCCCGGAACGCATACGCCCTTTGCCGGGCCGTTGTAGATGCTTCCCGCAGCAAAGCCCTTGATGTTGCAGTTATACAGCACCGCTGTGATCAGTTGTGTATATCTTCGCGTTCTTTGCTTCATCCGATTCCCATGCACTCATAGCAGATCATGATCGCCTTATTTTTCACATCACGAAAACCACCGTCCTTCAAACCCAGGGTCAGAAAAACGATGGCCGCCGCCAGTACCAATGCTCTTATCAAAGCCTGTTTATTCAGCGATCGCATTTTTATACTCCGTATATTGATACTCCGCATCCAGCGCGCCCACGAAGATCTTGGAGATGATCCCCTTTTTCACGACCAGTGTATAAGGAATGCCCTGGGTCGGATAATAGCCAAAGACCTTGCCGTTCACATCATAGCCGATCGGGAAGGTGTACCCGTTCTCCTTTACAAACTGATCGACGGTGCCGGGATCCTCCATACAGTTGACGCAAATGATCCTAAGATCGTCGTTCTCATCCTGTTTCAGCATTTCAAAGGCAGGCATCTCTCCCACACAGGGACCGCACCAGGTTGCCCAGAAGTTGATGATGACTGTCTTGTCGTCATAATCGGAAAGCCGGAAGGTACCGCCATCAACAAGCTCTACCGAAAAATCGGGTGCAATATCGCCCTCCGCCAGGATCTTCGGCTCTCCCTCGCCCGTATCAGCATTGGACCGGCTGGAAAGGTCCGCTCCCGCAGACTCGGACGGCTCCTCCTTTGCCGCAGCGTTTTGGGGTTCCTGTCCTTCCTCCCCGGCTGCGGATGCCTGCTGTTCGGCCTGTTCGCTGCCCGCTGCAGACACTTGCTGACCGGTTTTCTCGTTGACGGCTGCAGATGCCTGCTGTTCGGCCTCCTCGCTGACGACTGCATTACCGGCATCTGCCGTCTCCGTCTGCTTCCCGCATGCTGTCATCGCCAGGGCCAAAAGCCCCATTGCCACTATCACTGCTTTTTTTCTCATCTTTGTATCCTTTTACCTTACCTGTTCAAACACATGGGGACGGTTCGTTTGTGTGCATACAGAAAAACCGTCCCTGATGTCTATTTTGGCCCTATAACACTCTAAAGAGTGCAAGCTCCGTCCCGGGGGGTCATTTTACGCGGAGGGCGCGGATGGCATTGAGTACCGCAAGGACCATCACACCCACATCGGCAAAGATTGCAAGCCACATATTCGCAAGTCCGAGAGCGCCCATCAGAAGGCAGATGAATTTGACGCCGATGGCAAACCAGATATTCTGGTAAACGATGCTCATGCACTTTTTGGAAACTCTGATCGCCTTGACGATCCCCATCGGATCATCATCCATCAGTACCACGTCCGCTGCCTCGATGGCTGCATCCGATCCCATAGCGCCCATGGCGATCCCGATATCTGCCCGGGACAGAACCGGTGCATCATTGATCCCGTCTCCCACGAAGGCTGTCCGAAGCCAGGGATCCTGCATCTCTAAAAGCCGTTCGACGCGCACGACCTTATCCGAAGGAAGAAGCTTTGCCGCATAATCCGTGATCCCAAGCTCTCCGGCCACTTTGGCCGCCACGCTCTCCTCATCTCCCGTAAGCATCACGGTCTTATCCACGCCAAGTGCCGAAAGCCCCCTGATCGCAGCCGCGGAGGTTTCCCTGATCTCATCGGAGATCAAAATGTAGCCTCTGTACAGACCCTCCTCCGCCACATGCACCAGAGTGCCTGCCTTTTCCATGGACTCCGCGTCGCTTTTCTGTTTTGTTTTTGCCACGGTCCCGTCCGGATACAGCTGCTTTCTGGAGCCCGGCATGTTCCGTACGATACCCTCTTTCCGCATCAGCTTATCATTGCCGACCAGGATATGAATGCCATTCACATAAGCAGAAACACCATAGCCGCTGATCTCCTCGATCCGGTCCACAAACCGCCGGTCGATCTCTCTGTTCCATGCCGCCTGCAGGCTTTTGGCAATGGGATGCGAGCTGGCACATTCCGCCATGGCCGCCATCTGCAAAAGATCCAGCTGCGTTTTGGACAGCTTCTCCATTCCGTCCCGGTTTTCCTCATCGGCCGGATAAATTCCCGTTACCTTAAACACGCCCTTCGTCAGTGTACCTGTTTTATCAAATACCACACATCCGACCTTGGACAGCGCCTCCAGATAATTGGAGCCCTTGACCAGAACGCCCTGCTTGCTGGCACCGCCGATCCCCGCGAAGAAGGTAAGGGGAATACTGATCACCAGTGCACACGGGCAGCTGATCACGAGAAAGGTAAGTGCCCTGTAGATCCACACGCCCCAAAGGGGATCTGTCTGCATCAAAAAGATCCGGATCACCGGAGGCAAAAGTGCCAGAAGGATCGCACCGATCACCACTGCCGGGGTATAAACCCTTGCAAAGCGGCTGATAAAGGCCTCGGATCTTGATTTTCTCGAGCTTGCGTTTTCCACCATTTCCAGCACCTTGGAAACCGTGGACTCGCCAAACTCCTTGGTTGTCCGGATCTCCAAAACGCCGTTTAAGTTGATGCAGCCGCTGATGACACAGGCTCCGGGCTCCACATTTCTCGGCATGCTCTCACCGGTCAGGGCTGCGGTATCCAGGCTGGATTCTCCCTTTTCCACCACGCCGTCGATAGGGATCTTTTCCCCGGGCTGCACCACGATCAGACTGCCGACAGACACCTCATCGGGATCTGCCTGCACAAGATCTCCATTCTCATACACATTGGCATAATCCGGTCTGATATCCATCAGCTCCGAGATATTGCGGCGGCTTTTTCCGACCGCATAGCTCTGGAACCATTCTCCCACCTGGTAAAACAGCATAACTGCTATGCCCTCGGTGTAATCTCCGCTCTTCACCACTGCCAGCACCATCGCTCCGATGGTGGCGATCGCCATCAAAAGGCACTCGTCAAAGGGCTGTCTGTGGATGATCCCCTTGAAAGCTTTGATCAGAATATCGTAGCCGACGATCAGATAGGGCACCAGATAACAGCCGAATCGCAGCAAGCCCTCCAGCGGCAAAAAATGAAGCACGACCATCAGGGCCGCAGCCAACAGGATACGGATCAGATTTTTCTTCTGCTTTTTTGACATCGTCTTTTCCTTCTCAACTTATGATCTTTTGCAGGCCCTTGAACATGCCTTCGGGATCCATTGTATCATAAATAGATCTCACAATCATCCTCAACCTTACGACAGTTTTTCAAAACACTCTGCATCACATTCTTCGGATCAGCACCTTCCTCAAACTCCACCGTCATCTTGAGGGCCATAAAGTTTACGCTGGCATCCTTCACGCCCTGCGTCTTCTTTGCTGCTTCCTCCATTTTGTTGGCACAGTTGGCACAATCCACTTCGATCTTGTATGACTTTTTCATGACAATCTCCTTTCCATATACCTTTTTCATTATGTTTCATTTAACGATTAAACAATCATTTAATCGTCAACAACAATATACTACTCAAAAAAGCGTTTGTCAACTGCTCTTTCGTTTGTATTTTCCATTCTTTTTATATATAATACAAGGTAGCATTTTATGACTATCCAGAGGAAAAAACCATGTTCGAATATGTATTATCCATCCGCGGGCAGATCGGCTGTATCTGCATCGTGCTCTATATCGCCTGGACCTACTTTTCGGTCAAGCGCCGGGATACCGTGGCACACAGGCTGTTTTCCGCACTGATCATTGTCTCCATTGTGGACCTGATCTTTGATATGGTAACCGTTTACACCGTCAACCATGTGGAAGAGATCCCCGTGATCGTCAACCGGATCTGCCATGTGATCTTTGTTTCCACCATCGCAGCCTTTTTGTTCATCATCTATATGTACATCCAGACCCTGGCCTACAAGGAATTTCGCTTCAAGCCCGTTTGGCTCATCCCGCTGGTGGTGGCAATCCTGCTTGTAGCGATCCTGCCCTTTGGCTGGGAAACCAGCGCCTTTGGCAACTACTCCACCGGCCCCTTTCTGACAGCGGCCTTTGCCTCGGCCTATATCTATTTCGTTCTGAGTATGATCACCATGATCCGCAGAAGAGCGCATATGGAAAAAAAGTCTCTTCAGGCCATTTCCATCTCCCTGACCTCACTGATCATCATAACCCTTTTGCAGGGGCTGTTTTTCCCTGCCCTTCTGATCACCCACATCGGCGTGACCATCATCAATGTAGCACTTTTTTATACCGTGGAAAGTCCTGATGCCGAGCTGATCGAAATGCTTGCTACAGAGCGCGAAAAGGCTGAAACCGCCAACCAGGCAAAATCGGTCTTCCTGGCGCAGATGTCCCACGAGATCCGCACCCCCATCAATGCCATCCTGGGTATGAACGAGATGATCCTGCGCTCTGCGGATGAAAAGATCCGGGAGTACTCCCTGAACATCAGCGATGCCGGCAAAACCCTTCTGGCGCTGATCAACAGCATCCTGGACTTTTCCAAGATCGAGGACGGCAAGATGGAGATCCTGAACATCTCCTATGAGATCACCACCGTGATCAACAACCTGGTGCACTCTATTCTGGACCGGGCAAGGGAAAAGGGTCTTGACTTAAAGCTGGAGATCGATCCTTCGATCCCGACGGTCCTGATCGGCGATGATGTGCGTCTTTGCCAGGTCATCATGAACCTTCTGACCAATGCCGTAAAATATACCGATCGCGGGACCATCACCCTGACCATGAAAAATGCCGGCCGCTCCGGTAACTTTATGGACCTGTATGTCGAGGTCAAAGACACCGGCATCGGTATCCGTCAGGAGGATCTTGGCAAGCTCTTCGAGGTCTTTCAGCGAATCGATGAAAAGCGCAATCACAACATCGAGGGCACCGGCCTTGGTATGTCCATCGTATCCAGGCTTCTTCATATGATGCACAGCGAGCTGCATGTGGAAAGCGAATACGGCACCGGCTCCGCCTTCTCCTTTACCATTCGACAGGAGATCGAGGATGCAACCCCCGTCGGCGATATCAGCCTGCACACGGTACACAGCGATGCCGACAGCCGGATCAACGTTTCCTTCCGCGCTCCCGATGCAGACATTCTGGTGGTGGATGACAATTCTATGAATCTGAAGGTTGCCAAAAACCTGCTTGGACTGTTTTCCATCAAGCCGGATCTGGCAGGCTCCGGCCAGGAGGCCGTCGAACGGATCAAGCATAAGCACTACCATCTAATCTGTATGGATCATATGATGCCGGGGATGGACGGGATCGAAACCCTGCATCTGTTAAAGGACCAAAAGCTTCTGCCCCACGATACCGTCATCCTGATGATGACGGCCAACGCCGTGGTCGGAGCCAGAGAACGCTATCTGGCCGAAGGCTTCCGGGATTATATCTCCAAGCCCATTGAGCTGGAGAAAATGGAGCAGCAGCTGAAAAAATACCTGCCGCCGGAGATCATTTTAAAGCCCAATGAAGCCACATCTTCTGCATCTGCAGCACCGAATACACCGGCAACATCGACAACGCCCGAGGCCACAGCTTCCGTCACGCAGCCCGCTACCGAAAAAGCTGCCGATCCGTTCAGCGATCTTGAGGTACTCACCTTTGAGCCTCAGGCAGAGGATTCCGAAGAAGCAGTACTTTCCTTCGAGCCGCAGGAAGAAGACAGCCAAGATGCTGTGTTAACCTTTGCGCCAAAGGAAGCTTCGGATCCCCCCCCGGTGCCGGCCTTAGATCCTGCCACAGCAAAAAGCAGGCTGGAGGCCCTTGGCCTGGATATCGTATCCGCCCTTCGCTACTGCGGCGGCAGTATGGACTTCTATCTGGAAATGGTTGCGGATTTTGCAAAAGAGGCCGAGCAAAAAAGTAAGGCACTGCAAACTTTTTTGGACAGTGGAGAAATCTCCGAATACCAGACCGCTGTTCATGCCTTAAAAAGCACCTCCAAGACCATCGGCGCCATGGAGCTGTCCGAACAGGCCAAAGCGCTGGAACTTTTGGCCAAGGAAGGAAATACCGACAGGCTTACAGAATTACATCCAAAACTAATGCAAAGCTATGCGACGCTTTGCGGACACTTATCCGGGCTATGACCGGTTGCTTTGGTATGGATGATTTCAACCGAAAAAGATAACGACATTCTATTCAACCTACAGAGGATTTCATTATGGCGAAAGAACGCACTCACCTTCCCCATGAGCATCACCACGATCACGAAGCTTGCAGCTGTGAAGATCTGCTCTCTTCCATGCCGCCTGCCACAACCATTCAGACGGTTTCGGAGGCCATGAAGCAGCTCGGTGACCCCAGCAGGCTTCGGATCTTCTGGCTGCTTTGCCACTGTGAGGAATGCGTCACCAATATTGCAGCCCTTGTGGAAATGACGGCACCTGCCGTATCCCACCACCTGCGTCTGTTAAAGGACAGCGGCCTGATCATCTCCCGCCGGGAAGGAAAAGAGATGTACTACCGGGCCGCCGATACGGATCTGGCCCAAAAGCTTCACCACACCATCGAAGAGGTGGCACAGATCTCCTGTCCCAGCTAAAAGAACAACTGACCCATACCGACATCGACATCTGATACCTCAGGAAGACTCCATGAAACAGGACACATCCCCCGGATCAACCGCAAAAAGTAAAAAAATAAGAAGCTATGCCGCAAAGACCTGCGGCTATCTTCTTTTATTTTTCATGATGTATTTTCTGTTATTGGGCCTCTTTCTGTTGTCAGTCAAGACCATTCCCCGGGATCGCGTGCTTCCCAATCTGAAGCGTTCCGCAGAGTTTCTCAAGGATAAAGACCCTCTGGCCATGGAGATCGAAGGCATCCTTGCCAGCCGGCGGGATTATACCTGCGATCCTTACTTTCTTTGCATTCTCTATTACCAGGACAGCGAAAACGCTGCCTACACCATCGCCAAAGCTCCCTACTACACGGAAGAAAAAGAAGTGGCTCCCCGCATGTTTTACCATGCCGTGACAAATGATCCACCGGCCAATACAGAATACCTTCGCTACTGGCACGGCGGGACTGCCATCGTACGGGTGCTTCTTTTGTTTACGGATCTGGTGGGGATCTACCGTCTCTTTGCCATTGTGTTTGCTCTTCTCTACCTGCTCCTTACCACTCTGCTTTTGCTTCATAAGCATCTTTCCCTTTGGGTCTGCCTGAGTGTTTGCTTTGCAGCAGGCAGTCTTTGGTTTGCGGCAGGAGCCATCGAGTTTATCTGGAGTGCCTTGCTGATGCTGCTGTTTAGCCTGATCGTTACTTTGCTTTGCAGATATCGAAAGGAAAAGCTTTTTGCCCCCCTATGTCTGGTGGTGGGCATGTTGACTGCCTTTCTGGATTTTCTGACCTATGAGACCGTCACCCTCACCGTCCCTGCCGTTTTGTTCTGCGGCTTGTGTCTTGCAAATAACAAAGACATCAAACAGGTGGCAAAGCAGTCTGCAAAAGGCGCCGCTGCCTGGCTCTTTGGCTACGTCTGCATGTGGGCGGGAAAATGGGTTTATGCCGCCCTGATCCTTCAAGAAAACGTAATGCCCTATGTGACGGGACATATCGAGGAGCGTTTGGTGGGTGAAATGCCCCTGCCGGATTCCTATCTTGCCGGCAGCTTTGTGCTATTGCATCGGGAGTTTGCCGCCCTCTTCCCCTTCGGCTACGGGAAAGCCGGATTGGTGCTGGGGCTGATGGGACTTTTGGTTCTGGCTGCCTTTTGCTATGTCTTTCATAAAAAAGGAGCCGACAGAAGGGTTCTTCTGTTATACCTTCTCTGGAGCCTGGTTCCCATCCTTCGCTTCCTGGTTCTCCGTAACCATACTGCCACCCACATTGCCTATACCTTCCGGGCCCTGATGGGAACCGTCCTGGCCTGGACTCTGATGCTGGTGCAGGGGCTGGATCTTTCCCCTTTTCAAAAGAAGCATCAAACGAGCCGAAAACGATAGCATCCAAAAAGGCCCTGTGTTATACTCAGGTTGTATGAACAAAGATGCGCCTATGGTCTTTGTTTGAAATCATTGGGGCTAAGAGCACTACAAGCCCCCCATGCAAAAAAGGAGGTTACCATGAAAAAAACAGAACTCAGAAAACGTATGAAACGGCTCTGCTCCCTTCTTCTGGCAGTGATTTTAACCGTTTCTGCCGCTCTGCCGGTATTGGCGGATCCCGATACTTCAGAAGAAGATACCACCATCAATATTACTTCCCTGAAGCCTGGACAGATCCTGCAGGCTGAAGATGTGATCACTTATGACAGAGCGGATCAAACCGGCTATCAATTCATTTATCTGGACTACGGAACGGATGAATATGCCCCTCAACTTGGTAATGAATCATTCTCATCTTCGTCCAAAACATATCAGCTGCGCCCTTATACATCGGCCGGCTTATTTAATAAGGATCTGTCACTTTCCCCGGAACAGTTCAGCGGATGGAGGGTTGTTTCTGCAGATTACCTTAATTCAGGATGTTCGAGATATCATCTGGTAGTGCTGATGGCAGAGCCCCAAACAATCTCTGCTAATTCGCCGGTTACCTGCTATACTTCCCTTCCTACCGTAAGCGGTATTACGCCCTCCGTCACTCCTGACGGCGCCGGCCTGCAGCTGTTCGGCTATGATACCAATACCGGCAAGCCCCTTGAAACAGATGAAAAGGGCAATCTGATCGCTTCTCCGGGAGATGTGATCTATGCCTGTACAACACCTGTAGAGGGATACTGTTCCGAGATTGCCATAGAAATGGCAAATGGGAATGCATTAGAAAACTGCACTAACCTGGCATATTGGTGTTCAATTGATACAGCTTATCCATACCAATTTATTTATCACGACTATTCCGTATATTCTTTTTTGCCAAAAGAAGCAGACTGTGTCTATGTATTTGCAATGCCCAACATAGATGCTACGGTAAAAGCTGTCTATCACTATACGGATGCAAAATTAGCCGTGACATACTACGACAAAAATGGCAATAACAAGTACAAAGAAGATTACGCCCCTGTAAATTCCCTCTATACCATTTGGAATCCTCAGCCTTCCGAAATAGAAGGACAGGATCTAAATTATTGGCAGACATATAACACCACCTATTATCAGAAACTGGAACGTATCCGGATCAAATCAACTCTCAATCTGAAGCCTGGAACTTCAAGTTCTTCCCCCTTTATGCTCACAGGTAATTCCACATTCCGGACAAGTTTCTACAATGTTAGAGAGAAGAGACTGGCCCCCATGTTTGAAGCAGTCACTGCCGGGGAGGATGATGAAATCTTTTTAGAAGCCGATCCGGCTCAGGTTCCGAAGGGACAGACCATCACCGGCTATAAAGTAACGGTAGGGGGTACCGAAACCACCCTACAGTTCCCTACCGGTCTTTTATCCACCATCATCGAAGCAACCGAAACGGTTGACGGCGGCTCAATGTCCTATCAACGTAAATACAGCCCCATCACCGGTCCCGCTTCCATCACCCTGCTTTACTCCGATGAAACGCCCAAGGATTTTGTGATCGATCTTTCAGAGGAAGATACACTGCTCCAAAAGCCCTCGGAGAATGGTGCGGAAACCGACTTTGTCTGGAATGCACTGGCTTTTCCCAATGACAGTATCAACACTACGTATGCCCTGGCATTTTCCGACCTGAGCTATATCCACTCAGATCGCTACTTCTTTACATCTTTATACAGTATGGAACAGAACATCCGTCTCCGTTTCCTGGATCTGAACAAGGACGGACAATGGGATCTTTCCATGCGGGCAAATCACGATGCCAAAACCATCTCCTGGAAGGTCCTGCCCGGGGCGGATGCCTGTGAAGAAAGTGTTTACAGCATGACCTTGAACAGAGAGGGCTACGGCAATCTGGTCTTCAAGCTGAAGGATCGTCCCATCAAGGATGTCATCGATCAGAAGGATACAGACTCCAAGGAAGA
Organism: Lachnospiraceae bacterium; assembly: GCA_024695605.1. Taxonomy (GTDB): domain Bacteria; phylum Bacillota; class Clostridia; order Lachnospirales; family Lachnospiraceae; genus RGIG7926. The sequence continues at coordinate 13,864 of JAILHW010000024.1, forward strand.
GGACAAAAAGGAAACCGGTAAGGACGAAGGCTCCAAGGAATCCGAGAAGAAAACGGAGAAAACAGAGGAAATCGCAAAGACTCCTGCAGTCGGCGATGAGATCAAGGATGAAAAAACAGGCAACACCTACAAGGTAACCGCTGTTGGCAAGGAAAATACCGTCACTTTAACAAAGGCAGCCGTTAAGAAAAAGACCGCTGTTATTCCTGCCACCGTCACCATTGGCGGCATCACCTACAAGGTAACAGCCGTTGATGCAAACCTGCTTAAGAACCAGAAGGTTACCACCCTGGAGCTGGGAGAGAATATCGCCAAAATTCCCGTGGGTGTGATCAAGAACAACAAGAATCTGAAGACCCTGAAGATCAGAAACCCGAAGAAAGTCATTACCCTTACCAAAAAACATTTTAAGGGACGCAAGGGCAAGCTGAAGGTTTATGTGGTCAAAAAGATGTTCAACAAGTATAAAAAGATGCTGAAGGCAAAGAAGATCACGTCTAAAGTCAGTCTTAAGAAAATGAAGAAATAAGCATCTTCAAACAAACAGCTACAACGCGCAGCAATAAAGCGGCCGGTCCACTTCGGACCGGCCGCTTCTCTTCTCGTATGATCTTCTGACCTGTTCTTTATACCCACTCCAGTATCTGTCCCACATTGGCGATCCGTACCAGCCGGATCCCTTTTGGAATATCCTGCATCAGTTTTTCCGAACCCGCCTTGGGAAGCACACAGATCTCAAATCCCAGCTTGGCAGCCTCTGCGATCCGCTGCGACATCTGGGTCACTGCCCTGACCTCTCCGGAAAGTCCCACCTCTCCGAACACCACGGTCTTATCCGGCACGGGCCTGTTCTTAAAGCTGGAGATCATGGCAAGTACCACTCCCAGATCCAATGCAGGCTCCGCCACCTTCATGCCTCCTGCCAGATTCACATAGGCATCCATACTGCCGAGATGAAGCTGTAGCCTTTTTTCCAAAACCGCCATCAAAAGGTTCACTCTGTTATAATCGATTCCCGTTGCCTGCCTTCTGGGAATCTGGAAGCTGGAATCACAAACCAGGGCCTGCAGCTCAATAAGCATGGGTCTGGTTCCTTCCATGGCACA